>JAMOQM010000036.1 GCA_027064005.1 Candidatus Cloacimonadota bacterium
TGCCATTCTTCTTGTGTCCGTCCGTGAAAGTTTGTGGTGATTTTTCTTTCATTATTTGTCATTATTTTTGTGTCCGTCCGTGAAAGTCTGTGGTAATTTTTCTTTAATTTTTGTCATTCTTCTTGTGTCTGTCTGTGAAAGTTTGTGGTAGTTTTTCTTTAATTTTTGTCATTATTCTTGTGTCTGTCCGTGAAAGTCTGAGGTAAGTTTTTCTTTAATTTTTGTCATTATTTTTGTGTCTGTCCGTGAAAGTCTGTGGTAATTTTTCTTTAATTTTTGTCATTATTTTTGTGTCTGTCCGTGAAAGTCTGTGGTAATTTTTCTTTAATTTTTGTCATTATTCTTGTGTCCGTCCGTGAAAGTCTGTGGTGAATATTTCTTTGAATTTTGTTTTTTATTTGCCGGTTACTTTTCTCCTGAACTCCCTTTCGGGGAGAAATCCAAGAGGTTAGCCGATGAGGAAGTCCTGTTTTTTTTATCATTCTGTCCTGTTCTCTAAATCCTTCCGGGTTCCAAAGTGATTATTGTTTTAGAGAAGTCGGGGCTGAAAAAATGCAGTAGTCACTCTTTTGAAAAATTTCGGTGGAATGCCGGGATTAAGGAAAATTAGTTGACATAAAAAAGGTTAAATAATATCTGGAATTGTTTTGTGCACTCGTAGCTCAGTTGGCAGAGCAGCTGACTCTTAATCAGCGGGTCTAGGGTTCGAATCCCTACGGGTGTACCACTTTTTTCAATACGATTACAAATGATTTCATCAACTATAAAGGGGGATTTCAATTATTTCCCTAATAAATTCAGTATAAATTTCATTCAATTTTGGAAATTTGTAATATTTGGAAGTAAGAAGCAATTCAGCTATCGATTAATTTGAGTTGACAGAAAAGCGATTAAATTTTCATTTAATTACGATTATTCAGTTTTTTGCAATCTAAATTTTGGTAATGATTATCAAAAAGAATCAAAATTGTTTAGATTGAAATTGGATAAAATTAAAGATTGCTTAAAAGGAGTTTAGATGATTAGGATTGGTCTTATCGGATACGGGAGAATGGGAAAATTGATTCATGAAATATCCGAGGATAACGATGTTAAAATTACCCAAATTTTTGATCCTAATGAGCATAATATTCTCTCAAGTAATTCAAATTTGTCTGATGTTGAAGTATTTATAGATTTTTCTACTCCGGAAAAACTTTTTGCCAATGCTGAAATCATTTTGAAAAAAAATAAAAAGTTAGTGATTGGAACGACCGGCTGGTACGAGAATTTGGGAAAAATGGAAAATCTTTGTCATAAATATGATTCCGGAATTATTGTCGGCGGTAATTTTTCCGTTGGGATGAATGCTTTTTATGAGATAATAAATTATGCGTCCAAACTTTTTAATAAACTTAATGATTATGATGTTTATGGTTGGGAACAGCATCACAGTGGAAAAGCTGATTCTCCTTCAGGAACGGCAAAAGAAATTTCTTCCATTATTCTTAACAATATTGAAAGGAAAACTATTGCTCAATTTGATAAATTAGATAGAAAAATAAAACCTGAAGAGTTACATTTTGCGTCTATTCGCGGTGGTCGGATTTCAGGAATTCATAATGTTCAGTTTGATTCTCCCTTCGATACTTTGACTTTGAATCATTCTGCGAAAAATAGACAAGGTTTTGCCATTGGTGCGATTGAAGCAGCCAAATGGCTTTCACAAAGAAAAGGATTTTATATGTATAAAGATATTTTTAAAGGAATATATAATTTATGATGAATTTTACAAAAATTACTGCTCAAGGAAATGATTATTTATATTTTGATTATTTGGAAAAAACTGCTCCGGAAATTGATATGGTCGAGTTTGCCAAAACATATTCGAATCGATATTTTGGAGTTGGATCTGATGGAATTGTTTGGATGCTTCCTTCCGAAAAAGCTGATTTAAGAATGAGAATTTGGAATGCCGACGGCACGGAAGCTGAAATGTGTGGCTCCGCTTTACGAAGTGTAGTTATGATTTATGGACAAAAATATTCAAAAAAAGAAGTTTCGGTTGAAACTAATTCCGGAATTAAATCCGGTGAAATTACGGATTTTTCTAATAAAATTGTTGAAGTGAATATGGGCGAAGTTGATTTTTTAAATTATGCTGAAACAATCGCAATTCAATTGAAAACCGGATATCAGGTCGAGGTTGGAAATCCACATTTTGTGATTTTTGATGAAGATGATATAAATAAATTTGGAAAACTAATTGGCGAAAATCCTTTCTTTGTAAATGGGACTAATGTTGAATTGGTTAAAGTTGTTTCTAAAAACGAGATAGATATAAAAATTTGGGAACGCGGAAGCGGGGCGACTTTAGCTTGTGGAACCGGAGCAACAGCTTCAGCAGCTATTGCAATGAAAAAATACCGACTTAATGATCAGGTAAAAGTTAATATGCCCGGTGGCTCTGTTTATGTGAAGTTTAAAAAAGATGAAAATAATTACTATCTTTCCGGTGGAGTAAGTTTTATTTGTGAAGGAAAATTATTTGTCTAAAGCATTCTTTGTAGTTTTAATTTTACTGATTTTTTCAACGCTGAATGCTTCCGATTGGTTTGGAAAAGATAAGTTTGCTCATTTAAGCTATTCGGCTTTTTTAACATATTGGAGTTATGGAATGTCAAAAGATATTCTAAATAAAGATGATGTAAATTCGACTTTTATTTCTATTTCAATTCCGCTCGGTTTAGGATTTATGAAAGAATATTCTGACAAAAAATTTAAGAAAACGGGTTGGAGTTGGAAAGATTTAAGTTATGATGTTTTGGGGATTGTGGCAGGATCAATGATAATCAAGAGGGTGAAATAATGGAATCTATTGGACTTTATTTAAAAGAATTACGAGAAAGTAAAAATTTATCACTTGAAGATATTTCGGAAAAAACAAGAATGCCGGTTAAATATCTTCAAATAATTGAAGAGAATAAATTTGAAGAATTTGCCTCAATTGGCTATGCTCGAGCTTCAATATCTTCTTATGTAAAATTTTTAAAAGGTGATGAAGTAAAAGTGATTAATACATTTGATGAAAAATTTCATGTCAACAATCGCAAACATTATATCGCCGAATCTTCCGGATCTAAAGATTTTCCCAAAAAATATTTATTATCAACTCAATTGATTGCCTATTTTTTCTTAACTCTTCTCGTTATATTTCTTGGTACCGTAACTTGGCATTTTGCAAAATCAGGAATGTTAAAATCTCCTTTTAAAACTATTATGAAAAATGATAAAAAAATGGAACCATCCGCTAAAATGAAAAATAAAATTGCAATAAAAGATACAATTCTTAAAAATGCTATTGCTGACGAAATTGCCAAAAACGAAATCAAAATTAATGAAAAATCATTTTTAGACACAACGGATTATGTTAATCAATTATTATTTGATAATAAGAATAATCCGCTAAATTATAAAAAATTAAACTCAAAAATAGATGGAAATTAAATGAAATATAAAAAAATAGAATTTGAAAAATTCCTTGCAACCGTAAATATTCCTTCAAGATATATTGATCATGAGCTTAACGCTTTTAGAAAACCAATTTCTGAACAAACAATAAACTTTTGTTTAGCTTTTCCTGATGTTTATGAAGTTGGTGTTTCCCATTTGGGACTGAAAATATTATATACGATTCTTAATGAAGAAAAAGATACTGTTGCTGATAGAACTTATGCTCCTTGGCCTGATTTTTTGGAAAAGATGAATGAATATTCTCTACCTCTTTTTGGTGTTGAATCAAAAATAGCTGTTCGAGATTTTGATGTTTTAGGCTTTACTTTGCAGTCGGAATTAACTTTTTCCAATGTTCTTTTAATGCTTGATTTGGCAAAAATTCCCCTTATTGGTTCCGAGAGAACCGAAGAACATCCGATAGTTATTGCCGGCGGACCGAGTGCGAGCAATCCTGAACCTTTATCCGATTTTATGGATGCATTTCTTATTGGAGAAGGGGAAGAGGCGATCATTGATATTAAAAATTGTCTTAAAGAAACAAAGAATCTTCCTCGAAAAGATAAGCTTTTTGCTCTTTCCCAAATCGAAGGCGTGTATGTTCCTTCATTATATAAAGAAGAAGAAGGAAGAATTTTACCAATTGAAGATGGCGTCCCAAAAGTAATTAAAATCAGGAAATTTATGAAATTTTCCGATATGGAAAAATACCATAAAAATCAGCTTGTTTCTTGGCAGGAAGCTACTCATGACAGATATGTCGCTGAAATTATGCGAGGTTGCAGTCATGGGTGCAGATTTTGTCATGCCGGAATGTTTTACCGTCCGGTTCGAGAACGCGATACGGATAAAATTGTTGATGCGTTGGTAAAAGAAGTAAAAGCAAATGGTTGGGATGAAGCAGCTTTAGTTTCTCTTTCCTCATCAGATTATACATATATAAAACCTTTATTGTTCAAGTTATATAAAGAATTAGAAGGGACAAATACTTCCCTTTCACTTCCATCTTTACGGGTGGATAGTCTGGATCAGGATCTTGTTGGATTGATGAATGCTGTTCGCCAAACCGGATTGACAATTGCTCCCGAAGCCGGTTCTCAAAGAATGCGTGATATTATCAATAAAAATATTTCTGAAGAAGAAATTATGGAAGGTGTGAAAATTGCACTTGCTAACGGTTGGAAAGTCATCAAACTATATTTTATGATTGGTTTACCTTTTGAGACAGATGAAGATATTGAAGCTATTGCGGAATTGGTGAAAAAAATCGTTGGAATTTCCAATAAAAGAATCAGAATAAATATCACAATTTCTCCGTTTGTACCAAAACCATTTACGCCTTTTCAATGGGCAGGTATGAAATCTCGCGAATATATGCTTGATAAAGTTTATATGGTAAAACGTATGTTGGCACGCTATAAATTCATCAAAGTAAAATATCATACCGTTGAATTATCAATGCTGGAAGGTGTTATAACTCGAGGCGATCGAAAAATTTCCAAACTTATTTATGAAGCTTATAAAAACGGAGCAAAATTTGACGGCTGGAATGAACATTTTCAATTTTCGATTTGGGAAAAAGCTGCGGAAGATTTGGGAATCAATTTTGAAGATTATCTCAGAGAAAAAGATGTCGAAGAAGATTTATTTTGGGATCATATTAATATCAAAGTTACCAAAGAATTTCTTAAAAAAGATTGGCTCGCTGCCAAAGCTTTGGAAACAATTCCGGATTGTCGGGTTGATGTATGTACTTTGTGCGGAATGTGTGATAGTAAAATAAAACCAATTTACGCCGCTAATACCTTCAAAGTAGAAAAGTTAAACATTCCTGAAAAAATTGAAGATAATTCACCAAAATTTCATTACCGAGTTTATTTTAGTAAGGTTGCTGAACTGCAATTTGTCGCCCATCTTGATTTTCATAGAATGATTCAACGTCTTCTAAAAGCTGCAGATTTACCGGTTGCATTTTCGCAAGGATTTAGTCCACACGCAAAATTATCGGTTGGTCCGCCTTTATCAATCGGAGTGCAAGGGTTAAATGAATTTTTCGATATTGCTTTAACCGAATTTGTCGATAAAAACGAAATGTTTGATAAGTTAAAAGCGGTATTTCCCCATCCATTAGGAATTAACGGAGTCGATTATCTCGGGAATAAAAAAGCAAATAACGTTAATGATTTCAATATTGAAGAGTTAAAAGTTGTCTTTCCAAAAGAGTTTGAAGAGCGAATTAAAATCCAAATGGAAAAATGGAACAACTCGGAAAAATGGATTTATTCCAGAACGAGAAAAGGAAAAATTAAAGAATACGATTTGAAAGAAATTGTTGAGATTATGATTCTCAAACAAAATGTATTGTTGATAAAAAAGAAATTAATCGGCGGATCTTTCTTCAATGTTGCGGAAGAAGTTTTCGGTTTTGAAAGAAATGATTTGATTGGTTGGGAAATAATCAGAACAAATATTTTAATGAATAAAAAAGAAATTAAGAGGTAAAATATGAGTAATATCAGAGTTAGATTTGCACCGAGTCCTACCGGAATGTTGCATCTCGGAGGGTTGAGAACCGCCCTTTACGATTACATTTTTGCAAAACAACAAGGCGGAAAATTCATTCTCAGAATAGAAGATACCGATAGAAACAGATATGTGGAAGGCGCTGTTGAAAATTTGGTTAATTCTTTGCAAATGATGGGAATTGATTTTGATGAAGGTCCGGGAAAAGATGGTGGATTCGGACCGTATTTTCAGTCGGAAAGATTAGATATTTATCATAAATATATTGAGGAATTACTTGAAAATGGTTTTGCGTATAAATGTTTTTGCACAAAAGAAGAAATTGAAAAAATGCGTGAAAAAGCAATTGCGAAAAAAGAAAATCCTAAATATGATGGCACTTGCCGAAATCTTACTCCTGAAGAAGTTCAAGCTAAAATTGATGCCGGAATGCCTTATGTTGTGCGTTTGAAAATTCCTGAAAATAGAATGTTTACCTTTTATGATAAGATTCGCGGGAAAGTTGAAATTGATTCATCTTTAATTGATGACCAAATATTATTGAAAACAGATGGATATCCCACTTATCATTTGGCGGCGGTTGTTGATGATCATTTGATGGAAATTTCTCATGTAATTCGCGGAGAAGAATGGCTTTCAAGCACGCCAAAACATATTTATCTTTATGAAGTTTTTGGTTGGAAAGCACCAACTTGGGTTCATCTTCCCTTAATTTTGAATACGGATAAAAGCAAACTCAGTAAACGACACGGGGATTTTTCTGTCGAAGGTTTTATGGGAAAAGGATATTTAAAAGAAGCTTTGGTTAATTTTATAGCTCTTTTGGGTTGGCATCCTTCATCTGATGAAGAAATTTTCAATCTTGGTAAAATGATTGAAAAATTTTCGTTCAAAAGAGTAAATAAAGCCGGGGCAATTTTTGATAATACAAAATTAGATTGGATGAATAGTTGGTATTTGAGAAATTTGGATATGGAATATATTGCAGAAGTTTCGGAGCCATTTTTCATCAAAGTAGTTAAAGATATTTCAGATAAAGATAAATACCGCAATATTATCAAAATTGGAAGAGATTATGCTCAAACTTTAGTTGAATTGGCTGAATGGGCAAAACCATTTTATTTTGATTTGGAATTTACGAAAGAAGATAAAGAAATTTTAAATAATGAAAATTCCCAAGCTGTTTTCAAACACTATTTAGAAAGATTTTCCGAAAAAGATGTTTGGACTCTTGATGAATTAAAAGACTTGGTGAAAAAAAGTCCGAAGGAATTAAATATCAAAGGTAAAAATTATTATTTCCCGTTGCGTCTGGTTTTCTTTGGAAAAACTTCCGGACCCGGTGTCGGCGAAATAATTGAGATTCTTGGAATTGAAGAAAGTAAAAAACGTTTGCAAAAAGTATTAATTTAAATTCGGGGATTTTCCCCGTTTTTTATTGGAGAAAATATGACTACTACATTTGAAAAATTGAAAGGAAAATTTGTTTACCTCTCGCCGGTTAATATCGATAATTATAAAGAATATTCTGATTGGGTCAACGATATTGATATTTCAAAATATATAAACCAGGATATTCATTTAACCTATTCTCAAGAAAAAGAAGCTTTAGAGGCGTTAAGTCGTAAATCAAAAATATTTGGTATTCATAATCGAGAAGCAAAAAAATTGATTGGTAATTGTTCTATTTTTAATATTGATTATATTGCGGGAAAAGCGGAAGCAGGTATATTTATTGGCGAAAAGAATTATTGGAATCAAGGTTATGGAACGGAAGCATTTTCATTATTAATAGATTACGGATTTAATATTCTTAACTTGGAAAACATTATGATTGAGGTATTTGACTATAATCAACGAGCTTTAAAATCATATAATAAAATTGGTTTTAAAGAAATCGGAAGAAGACGCAAAGCTCATAAAATTTCAGGTAAACGCTATGATATTATTTATCTGGATATTATTGCGGAAGAATTTGAATCACCATTTATTAAGAATATCATCGAATCAGATGAACACGAAAAGAAATTTGGGATGAAATTAGAGATTCTGTAATGTTTTCAAATATTAAAGGTCAACAGCGCGCGATAAAGATTCTAAAAAAGTCGATTGAGAATAAAAAAGTCGGACAAGCTTATTTGTTTTACGGGCCCAACGGAGTGGGAAAAGTTACCACTGCACTGTATTTGGCAATGACCTTAAATTGTGCAAATCCAACGGGTAATGGTGCTTGCGGTTATTGCAATTCCTGTAAAAAAATAGAAAATTTATCTCATGGAGATTTGATATATTTATTTCCCTCTATCAATCTTGAAATGTCTGAAGAAGGCGAAATAAAAAATTCCAAAGCAATGAAAGAATACAAAGATTTTATTGAGAATCGTATTCATAATCCTTGGAAGAAATTCTATTTTTCAGGAAATTCGGAAATTCGTTTAGATGTGATTAGGATGCTACAACATCGGCTAACATTTTCCATTACGGAAGGGAAATATCGAGTTGTAATTATTGAAGATGCCGATAAAATGCGAGTCGATGCCGCAAATTCATTTTTAAAAACATTGGAAGAACCACCGGAAAATACAATAATGATTTTAACAACTTCGCGACCTGATTATATTTTACCGACAATTAAATCACGATGCCAAGAAATTCAGTTTGTGCCTCTCTCAAATAATATTATCGAAGCTGAATTAAAGCGACATGTAAGTTTGGAGGATATTCAAAGGAAAATAATTTCTAAAATTGCTAACGGAGATCTGGAAAAAGCTTTTGAAATAGCAGAATATGGACATCTCGAAGCCAGACAAGATATGGTGAAATTAATTGAGATTGCCTTGAAATCAGACGATATTGAATTTCTTATAATGTTGGAACAATATAAAACATCTGCTAAAAAGAACCAATTAGCGGATTTAATTTCGTTCATGATAATCTTATTTAGTGATTTATCCTTAATCCTGAACGGTCATGACGATATCGTTAATATGGATTTAGTTGAATTGTTAGAAAAAATCATTAGTAAAAATGATAGAATAGATAGAGAAATTCTTGAGATTCTTGAGTTTTTAGAGAAAATGAAATCCCAATTAAAAGGGAATGTTAATATCCAATTAATTTTTATTTCAATATATTTTTATCTGAATAAATTGTTTGTTTAATTATTAGAGATGTGCAATTGTACATCTCTATCTTTTCAATGGATTATTCATTAATACCACATTTAGACGGATATTTCTCTGAATAAATGAACACACAATATTTATTTTAGGAATACTTTTTGCTTTGAAAGTTTCTTTTTTTCGATCAAATCCTGCTCTTCTTTCAAAAGATAATTCATAAATTTCCAATTTAATTTACTTAGATAAAGAATAATCGGGGCAGCAATAATTCCCGCAAAAACATCCACTGCATAATGAGCTTTGATATAGACTGTGGAAAATAATATTAAAAATGTGAGTGGTAAAATAAAATAGAATAGACGGCGGAAATATTTGAAACTTATAATAGAAACAATAATTGATATTCCGACATGAGAGCTGGGGAAAGAGCCTGTTGGACGTTCTCCAATTTTCTGAATAAACTTAACTGCATGACTAAATATTCCGGTATCTAAAGCTTGAGATTGAGGATATGAAAAATAATATTGAGGTCCAACTACCGGTAAAACAATGAAAATAAGATAAAAAATATAGAATGAAGAAACTATGTAAAAGATTGTTTTTTCGACTAAATTTTTTCTATAAATATAAAATAATGATGAAATTCCAATTGCTTGGAAATAATATGAAAAATATGAAAAATTTAAAATCTCACCAAACCATTTCATATTAAAATGCTTTGAAAATTCAATACTGGGTTGAAATCCAAAAATGTGATTATCTAAACGTATGAAAATCGGATCTAAATCTTTAGCAAAAAAAATATGATTTAAGTAAGCTGTTTCTCCATAAAAAAAAGATAGAAGTATAAGCGGATATGTTAGATGAATAAAATTAATAACCGGAATGTCCCATTTGGAATGTATGACAACTAAACTCATTATTCCTAAAATCATATAAAATTTTGTTAAGAAATGTCTATCAACATAATTCAATTTGTTTCGGGAAAAAACAATTAAAAACATCGAAATTAAAATATAAATCAATGTTGCTATATCTGCCGGTTTTAAAGATTTTAATATACTGTTTTTCATTTAAAGTCCTTTATTTTAATTCTAATCAAAAAAAATTAGGAGTATTTAATGTCAATAAATCAATATAATTTCTGAATCTGGCATCCCCCCCGATATTTTTCAAACAACACAATCTAACTCATTTATTATAATGAAATATGTTGCATAAAATTAAGGGGAAGCTTGCATTTATATGAGCCTCCTATAATTTTATAAATTACAAAAGCAAATTGCGGAGTAGAACAATCTGCCGGATTGTTTATTTAATTTCTCAACCTGTTAAAATCTTTTTTGATAGTAGAAACGCCCAATTTGGGCGTCTGCTATTTTGGAAAATTTTTGGGAGAATGCAATATTTCATTTTTTTCATTGACAATATTTTTTCAAAAATTTAGATGAATTTTGTGTGTTCATTGAAGCCTTCCGGAAGAAATAAGCAAAACGAAAAAATGTCGGTTCGCTCTCTGCTAAGAAACTTTGCAACTCACTTATTTAGAACAAGGAGATGATTTGAGGAAAATTAAATTTTTTTTAGGGAACGAAAGTATTCTAATAATAGAAATATACACATGTCACGTCAAAAACATTGCAAAGGATAAATAATCCTTTGGATAATTTGGAAATTTAACAAGGGAATAAGGTATGCAATAAAATATATTTTAGGTTATTGTCTATCTTTTACAAATATCTATAAGCTGATTATGTTTACCTTAGAAGTGGATGGGGGTATAGATAGATGTTATAGGACATTAGAAAAATGAAGGAGATCCTTTAAAATATGGATTCAGACAGATTTAAAATAGGTGATGTAGTAACAGGAAAAGTAAAACGTATTGAATCTTACGGTGCATTCTTAGAGATTGGAAACTCTGAACAAGCCTTACTTCATATTTCGGAAATAAGTAATGATTATATAAAAGAAATTAATGATCATCTTATGATTAATGATGAAATTGAAGTAATGATAATTAAGAATGAAAATAATAAAATTAATGTGAGTCGAAAACAATTATTAGATAAACAAATATCTCCATTATGGAAAAGTGATGAATTCGATGAGAAATTTTATAAAGGAAACGTAATTGAAGTAGAAAGATTTATTAAAGAATATACAAATTCAATTTTAGTAGAAATTTCAAGCAATATTATAGCAATGATTGAAAAATCATCAATTCCAGATTCGGTAATTAATTTCGATAAATATTTTGAGAATAATATTATTTTTGCAGAAATCACAAGAATAGATAAAGAGCATCAGAAAATGTCATTAAGATTTATCGATAAATCTGAATATGAGGATATAAACGCTAAAGAATCAAAATTTAATGAAGACAATAATATATTGTATTTAGATTATTGGAAAAATGCTGATAATTTATCTGAACATTTTTTATATATAAAAAACAGTAATCCTAATTTTTTCCCAAATAGAGAATTTAATAACTCCACAGAATCAAAAGATATTGTTGATTATTATTTCAAACAAATTTTCAATGAAAATATTCCGACTCAGCTTTTTTTTAGTAACACATCTATGAAAGAAGGCAAATTAGATATAACTATTAGACAAAACTTACAGGCAAAACCACTTCTTGTGGAAAAATTTCCTGAAAATCATACTATTGGATTTAGAGGCCACTTATTCCCATCACACAGTTCATCACCAGTATTTATAATTGATAGAGTTTTTTTAACAGCGACTTATGAGAAAAAGAAATTTGAGATTGAAAGAAAAACAATACCAATATTATCAGATGAGAAAGTTTACCCTGAAGACTCGGAAAGGGAAAATAACATTTTTGAACAAGATTTTATTGATTCGCTTCCGCCAATTTCTCGTATTTCATACAAGAAATTAAAAGAATGGGAAGAATATTTAGATTGGTTACAAAAATATGCTGAACAGAATCTAATAGGTTTTAGATACTTTCACAAAAACCTTATTGATAATAAATTAATTTTTCATGCAATTGTTAATGGAGAAGACGACTTAAAAAAATTAATACAATTTAGCAAAAGAGGTGAATTCGAAATATATGAATCCAATTATTCCACAGATAAATATAGATTCAATTACAGGGATCCTTTTGATAAAGAAAAATATAGAAGTAAATATTCAAAGCATATTAAAGTTGGAGAGTTTGTAAAATATTCAATCTTGGGGAATAATTTCCAGATTAAATACAACGACAGATCATTTTCAAAAGAACCTATTGATATTGAATTTTTACAGAGAAATGATTATAAAGTTGAGATTGATGAATCTAAGTTCGAGAATCCCATCATTGTTGAATTACAATTCAAAATTAGCAGTGATAATCAAGAAGAGCTAGAAGAGTTTGAAAATGAAACATTGGTTGAAGATTTCTGGGAAAGAATTTTTAATCAATATTTTGAAGAAGGTTTCATTGCAAGTTCTGCAATTGCTACCTTTGTCCAGATAAGAAGGCAACGTAACGCTCTGAATCAAGTTATTATGGGAAATAGTTACGCACCGTTTTTATCAAGCTGGCTCTTCGATATAAGAAATGCGGAATTACCAAAAGAAAAAATTGAAATAAATAAATGGTTAAATAATAATCTGAATAGTGATCAAAAATCTGCTGTAACGAAGATGTTAAGTGTTCCAAATATTGGATTAATTCAAGGACCTCCAGGAACTGGAAAAACTACCGTAATTGCTGAAATAATTTATCAATTAGCGATTCAAGGGAAAAAAGTTTTACTTTCTTCTCAAACCAATCTTGCTGTTGATAATGCTTTGGATAGATTAGCTGAAAATCCCAAAATAAGAGCAATTAGATTAGGTAAGACTGACAAATTATCTGAAGAAGGAAAACAATTTTCCGAAACATTTATTTTGAAAAATTTTTACAGAAATATAGCCAATAATTGTAAGAAAAAGCATTTGAAAGAATATTATGACTTAACAAAAAATATGCAGAAATTAGCTGAAATTAAAAATGAGTTTCACTTATTAAATATTAAACAAAAAGAAAAAAACGATCAAATCAATCAGATTCGCAATGAAATTGTAAATCAAAATAAAAAATACAAAGTAGAAGATAATCGAATTACACAACTAAGAGAACAAAATGATAGGAATAGGAAATATGTAATTAGTCTTAATGCTTTCATTGAATCATTAATTTCAAGCAAATCAATTGAAAATAGAATCTCTTTACCGGATGACTTATTAGACTCCATTACTGAAATTGTAATTAAACAAATGGAAGGATTTGAAGAGTATTATTTGAATTTTTACTCATCAGGTTTATTAAAGAAAACAGAAGAATCTTCTGAACGAACAAAAATGATATTAGATCAAATAAGCAAACTCTTTCTAATTGAAAATCAACTTATTCCACGATTAAAATCCGATCTTTTGAAATTAGAGGGATCTGATTTAGGAAGTATAGATCAGTATAAAAACGACCAATTAGAAAAGAAACTGGAAAATATTGAGAACAAATTAGATATAGTGGCAGATGGTAGCAGGGAAGAAAGACAACTTGTAAAAGAAATAAAAGTAATTAGAAAAAAAATAAGAGAGCTTAAAACATCAAATTTAATAAGTTCAGATTTTTATAAGAAATGGTTTAATAAAAAAGTAGAAGATGAACATCAAGGGCTTGGAAAGCTTTTATCTAAGTTACCTTTTTACAATAATACGATAAGTGGTTATCAGGTATTACTGAAATTAGAAAATGAAAATAAACCAGAACTTATTGAATTTCTAAGAAATATAATTCAACTCGCTGAAAAAATAAATTTTAAAAATCTAAAGAACGACTTAATTTCAGAATGTAAAACATACGAAAAAAAACTAATAATAATCAACATTGATGAGAAGACTTTAAATCAATTAAATGCAAAAATTCATAGATTAAATAGTGATTTAAAAGAGGCAGAAGAATCGAAAGCAAAACTAAATGATAAAATAAAAAAAATTAAAACTGATTTGATTAATATCTGGAAATTTGATTTGAGCAAAGAAAAAGATATAGAAAAATTTCTTGAAAATCAAATTGATTATATAAATTATAAAATTGAAAATAATTTATCCAATGATAATATTGTTAGAGAAATATTAGAATATTGGTGCGAGAAATTAAATAAAACGGAAACAATTGATAATGATTCAGAATACATTTTAGAAAGATATTTAGAGAATTGCAATGTTGTTGGTATTACTTGTAATGAGAATCCTCGGATTATTCATAATAAGGGATTTAACAATTTTGATGTAGCAATTATTGATGAAGTCTCTAAAGCAACACCTTCAGAATTACTTTTTCCAATGAGTATTGCCAAAAAAGTAATTTTAGTTGGAGACCACAGACAATTACCACCAGTTTTTTCATTTTCACAAGAAAGATCAATACAAGAGGAATTTGAACAAACAGAAGAAAGTGGAGAACAAAATAATCTGTTAACAAAAAGAAATTTCGAGCGATTTAAAAAAATGGTAACAGCTTCACTCTTTAAAGATTATTTTGAGATGGCAGATGATTCAATAAAACAGTCCTTGTTTACCCAATTCAGAATGCATACGCAGATTATGGATGTAATTAATTTTTTCTATGAAAATCGATTGATCCAAGGAATTTCAAATCCCGATAAAGAGAGAAATCATAACTTATTTATAGATGCTGTTGATGGAACAAGTTTTATTAAACCTGAAAGACACGCAATCTGGATTGATTCCTCAAAAGATCAATATGGGAAAGTGAATTTAGAAGAACAATCAGGAACTTCAAGAATTAATCAATTGGAAAT
Source organism: Candidatus Cloacimonadota bacterium (assembly GCA_027064005.1). Taxonomy (GTDB): domain Bacteria; phylum Cloacimonadota; class Cloacimonadia; order Cloacimonadales; family JAMOQM01; genus JAMOQM01. The sequence goes on from JAMOQM010000036.1 coordinate 14,969, forward strand.
TAATATTATTTACAAACTACTCGAAAAGCTTAATGAGGAATTATTGAAACAGGGTTTCAATAAGAAAAACAGAAAAGATGTGGGGGTCATTTCCTTTTATGGAAGGCAAGTTGGTTTGTTAAAAAGAAAAATTGGTTTTTGGCAGAAAAGATTAAAAACTTTCGAAGCACTTAAAATTGATGTAAATTCTGTAGATAGATTTCAAGGGAAAGAAAATTCTATAGTTATTGTAAGTATGGTCAGAAATAAAAAAATTAATCCTAAATATAAAAAGATAAAAAGAGGACGAGATGTTTCATTTGTTGCTCAATTTGAACGAATTAATGTTGCTTTCTCCAGAGCTCAAGAATTATTGTTAATAGTCGGTGCAAAAGATATGTTTTTTGATTATGAAGTCAAATTACCTAAAATAGATTCTGAAGGAGAAACAATAAGAACCGTATATAAAGATATTATTGGTTATTTAGATTCAAAAGCTTGTTTCTTTTTTGCAGATACCGTATTAGAAAGAAAAGATAGGAAATAGAATTATGATAAAATTAACAGAAATAAATATAGGCTTCCCAATAATTAGATTTCAAGTAAGAGTTAACTATTACACAAAAAGAAAACCAACAGCATTTGAAGATATAATTTTGCAAATAGTGAGTAAATTAAAAAATCATCAATCATTTTCGACGATGAAGCTTAAAGATTTTCTGGAAGAATATTTATTGGTCGCTGATTCAAAGAATTTTGTAGAACCAACAATAAATAACCTAAGTTTTCATAACTTAATTTCCTATTCGGATGAATATAATTTTGAAGATTTGTTATTAAAAGATATTTCAATCACAAAAGAAGCTGTAGAAATGCAAAGAAAGGGCTTTATTCCAACAGAAGATAAACAAGAAAAGGTTATTCCTTTATGGAATCCGATAACAAATAATATTTTGTCAGAAAGAGAACAAAAATTTCTTCTTGATAATCCAAAAGAAAACTTTTTGACTTCATCAGATTTAGGTATAGAAAATATCTTTCCTGAACAATTAATAATCCAAAATATATTATCAAATAATTTAATGAAAAAATTTAATCCTAAAAAAGATGAAATTAAATCAATTGTAAATTTAAAACAAAACACAGAAAAATATCATAAAATTAAATATGAATTGGTTATTGATAATGAAGGAAATATTTTAATCCAATGTAAAGATATGAGTTCTAATTTATATAATGAAATTGTAGATGATATCTCGGAAATAAAATTAGCTGAAATGTTAACTAAAAACCTACCTCCATATATTGAGGCTCGCAACTCTTGCAAAATATCTGAATATGTTGTTTTGGATTTTATCCAAATAAATGAATTACAAAAGTACTTAAAAAATGGAGCATTAGTAAAAGTTTTTGGAGATTTGGATAATTTGCCAAATAATCTTTCATTCGAAAATTCTGGTATTCAGAAAAAACAAATAAACATAATATTTGGCAAAAATGATAATGATATAATTAATTTTAATCCTGAAAATTTTAGCGGTTCTATATTCTTATCAGATGATATTCCTATTCCGAATTGCATTTATTTAGATAATACGAATAATAATATTTTTAATGCTAATTTTGAACTAC
>JAMOQM010000037.1 GCA_027064005.1 Candidatus Cloacimonadota bacterium
GGCTAAAGTCTTATCTTTTTTTGTCTTCCGGTTGGTTGTTATTTTTCCGAATAAGATAATAGATTCCCGTTTTCACGGGAATGACAATCATTTTTTTTCACAGGAATGACAATCATCCGGTTATCATCTTTCTTCGAATTCGTACAATCGGAAAATACCTCAAGCAAGCTGCTTGAGCTACAATTCCGTTCGTGTTTATCGGTGTTATCAGTGGCTAAATTTTCTTTCTTTTTCTTTTCTTTCAGAGAATTTCTATGTCTTCTATATTTAATATTAATTTGACAAATTAGATAATCATCAAATTTTAGTGCAATTGTAATATAATAAAATACGACATGATTTTTTAAGTAAAATATCATTTGTATAGAGGAGTAAAAAATGAATTTTCAAGATACAATATTGACATTACAGAGATACTGGGCTGATAACGGATGTAATATTTTACAAGCTTATGATGCTCAAATGGGGGCTGGAACTTTTCATCCGGCAACCTTTTTTGGAGCATTAGGTTCAAAACCAACAGCTGTTGCTTATGCTCAACCTTGTCGCCGTCCTAAAGACGGAAGATATGGCGAAAACCCAAATCGTTTGCAGCATTATTATCAATTTCAGGTAATAATCAAGCCATCTTTAGATAATATTCAAGACCTTTATTTAAAAAGTTTGGAAGCTATTGGTATCGAGATTAAAAAACATGATATTCGATTTGTAGAAGATGATTGGGAATCTCCAACTCTTGGAGCGTGGGGATTAGGTTGGGAAGTTTGGCTTGATGGAATGGAAATTTCTCAATTTACTTATTTTCAACAAATTGGTGGGGAAGAGCTTAATCCAATAACTGTAGAATTAACTTACGGGTTAGAAAGATTGGCGATGTATATTCAAAATGTTGATGATTTTAAAATGCTGGATTGGAATAATAAGGTTAAATATGGAGAAATATTTTTCGATAAAGAAGTCGAATATTCTCACTACAACTTTGAAGAATCAGACACAAAAGAATTATTTTCCGAGTTTGACAAACAAGAAAAAGAAGTTTATCGCCTTTTAGGTAAAGATTTAGTTTATCCGGCGTATGATTCCGTGCTAAAATCTTCTCATAGCTTTAATCTTCTTGATGCTCACGGAGTTATTTCGGTAACGGAAAGAGCCGTTTATATTGGAAGAATTAGAACAATGGCGAGAAAATGTGCTTTAAAATATTTAGAAAAATACGATAAAAAATAAATGGAGGATAGATGAATTTAAATAATAAAGAATTATGGCTAAAATTTGCTCAAGAATTTCAATCAGTGTGGTATTCGGAAATTTTACAAATTGCGATTTATTCTCACGATTCCGCAACAGGTAAAATGATAATTGTTTTAAAAGATGATAATACCGGTATTCTTCTTAAAGCAAAAGATGTTATTAAATCATTAAATAAGAAAAAATTACCAATGCCGTTAATTTTATCAAAAAAATATATTGAAACTTCTTTGGATTCATTTCCTTTAGAATTTCTCAATATTGTTACTGATTATGAAAATGTGATTATGAATGAAGATGTTTTAAAAGATATCTTTGTCGATAAATCTGATGTCAGACTTGAGATGGAACGAGAAATTAAGGGTAAATGGCTTCATATAAAAATGGCTTTATTGAATCAATCAGGGAATTATAAACAATTAATAGAAGTGATTAGGATTTCCATGAATTCCCTTTTGCCGATTTTGAAAGGTTTAATATATCTTTTAGATTCGGAAATTCCTAATAGAGATTTGGATATTATAAAATTGGCTGATAAAAAAACGGATTTTTCAATTGATTCATTTGTTTTAGGTTACGAATTATTACATAACAAAACAAAAATTGATAAAGATGAAGTTATTCCTTATTTTACTAAATTCACTTCTCAATTACAAAAATTAATGAAATTTGTCGATGATTTGATTGTCCTTAAATAAAATGAACAAAAAATTTAAAATTGTTATTCCATACCTGAAAGAAAGGAAATGGAATTATCTTTTGGGCTTTTTAATTTTAGCGATTGTTGATGGTCTGCAATTATTGATTCCAAAAATAATTCAGCACGTTATTGATGGAATTACTAACCATAAAATGGATATGCACACAATTTTTTACGCTTCATTACTGATATTTGTAATTTCGGGTACAATGTATTTTTTGCGTTATTGGTGGCGGATTTTTATTGTAGGTAATGCTCAATATATAGAGAAAAGTCTTCGTCAGGATTATTACAATCATTTGGTTACTTTGTCGCAAAGTTTTTTCTCAAAAACAAAGATTGGGGATTTAATGGCGTATGCAACAAATGATTTAATGGCTGTCAAAATGCTTTTCGGGATGGGTTTTGTAGCGATAAGTGATATTACACTTTTAGCTGTATCATCAATAATTTTCATGGCTTTTATTAGTCCGAAACTAACATTATTGTCTATTATTCCAATGCCTTTTATGAGTATTATGCTCGTTATTTTCGGGAAGAAAATGCACCGAAGATTTCGAAAAGTTCAAAAAAGTTTTTCATCATTAACCAGTGTTGTCCAGGAAAATATTTCCGGAATTAGAGTGGTCAAAGCATTTAATCAAGAAGATTCCGCTTTAGGAAAATTATCAAAATCTGCCTATGAATATGTAATTCAAAATATAAAAATGGCGAAACTAAATGGAATGTTTGAACCGTTTTTAGGATTAATTATCAGTATTAGTATGGGGATTGTTCTTATTTACGGTGGAATTCTTACTATGAAAAATAATATCAGTATTGGACAACTAATAGCCTTTTTTTCATATTTGGGAATGTTAGCCTGGCCGATGATTGCTGTTGGTTGGTTTGTTAATTTATATCAAAGAGGAACAGCTTCTCTCATCAGATTGAACAAGATTTTTGAAACAGAAACAGAAATTCATGATACTGACAAGACAGATTTTTCAATCAAAAAATTAGAGGGGAATATAGAATTTCGCCACTTAACATTTTCTTATGATAAAGAGCATTCGGAAATTTTTAAAGATATAACTACGGCAATTTCAGCAGGGAAAACTCTGGCGATTGTAGGACGAACCGCTTGCGGGAAATCTACTTTATTAAATCTCTTTCTCCGCGTTTATAATCCTCCCGAAAATACAATCTTTTTGGATGGAAATGAAATTTACAAAGTTCCTTTGAAGACATTACACAATTCTATGACAATTGTACCTCAAGATATCTTTTTGTTTTCTGATACAGTGGCTGCGAATATCAAGTTTTCAAATCCAAATGCAGATGAGAAGGAAGTAATCGAAGCTGCAAAAATAGCCCAAGTTCATAAAGAAATTATTCAATTTTCTGAAGGTTATGAGACAATTGTTGGTGAGAGAGGTGTTACGCTTTCCGGTGGTCAAAAGCAAAGAATTGCGATTGCTCGTGCATTGCTAAAAAATCCCGATATTCTTATTCTTGATGATTCTCTTTCAGCTGTTGATACAAAAACAGAAAACCAAATTCTTAATCATTTGATTATTAATAGGAAAAACAAAACAAATATACTCGTTTCGCATCGTATTTCTTCAATCCGGCATTCGGATAAAATTATTGTTATTGATCAGAAAAAAATTGTTGAATCCGGAACGCATTCAGAGCTTTTAGAAAAAAACGGTTTGTACCGAGAATTATTTGAAAAACAACAATTAAAAAATAAAATTGAGGAAATTAATGAATAAACATTCTCAGGGATTTTCAGAAGATAATGCTCGAGTTATTTATGATAAAACCCTCTTTAAGAATATCATAAAATATCTTAAACCCTATCTTTTTTATATCATTGCATCTTTCATTTTGTTGATTTCTAACACCGGAATTGAATTATATCTTCCGTATTTAACTAAAACGATTATAGATGATTATGTTGTTTCGGATAAAAATATTGCTGAATTTGATAATCAGAAAGATTTCTTAAAATTTGAAAAAGAGATTAAAGGAATCAAAGTAAAAAAATATTCTTATCAAAATAAATTTTTTGTACTATTTTCTACTAAATCGGCGAATTTAATTCCTAAAAAAATTCTTAATAATTTGAAAAAAAACAATGTTGTCAAAGACACAAAAATATTTCTAACCGATAATAATGAAGAAGTTAAAGCTGTAAAAAATGTTAGGAAATATCAGCTGTCGCCCAAATTAATTGCGATGTCATCAGATGACTTTTCTAAAAATAAAAAAAATATACCGGCAAATGTTTTGAAAATTATTAGAAAATCAGCAATTCATGGAATTAAATATTACGGAATAATTTATCTGCTTCTGGTCATCTTAAGATTCATTATTACTTACATTCAAATTTATGTTATAACTTATGCCGCTCAACACGCAATGTATTCATTAAGAAAAGATGTCTTTGCTCATTTGGAAAAAATGCCTCTCACTTTTTTTGATAAAAATCCGGTGGGAAGACTTGTAACCAGAGTTACAAACGATATTAGAACTTTGGACGAATTACTCAGCTCAGGTTTAATTCAGATTATTCAAGACTCAATAATCCTCGTTGGAATTGCAACTATGATGTTAATTATTGATTCCAAAATGGCTCTCGTTTCTTTTATTGTTGTGCCTTTTGTGATTATAGCGATGGTTATTTTCAAACGAAAAACACGTAAAATATATAATCAGACACGAAAGAAAATAGCGAAAATAAATGCCGTGATTTCGGAAGATATTTCAGGGATGAGAATTATCCAATTGTTTAATCAGCAAAAATTTAAAATAGAAAAGTTTCGAAAAGAGAACGATTCTTATTTTAACACGATTATGTCTCAAGTTAGACTTTATGCGTTTTTCCGACCTTTGGTCGGGATAACGCGATATATTGCTACCGGATTAATTCTCTGGTACGCCGGTGGAAGAAGTTTACATAATACTTTATCGCTGGGCGTGTTTATGGCTTTTATGAGATATTTGGAAAGATTTTTTCAACCGATCAATAGTTTGAGTGAGAAATTCAATATCCTCCAATCTGCATTTTCAGGTGCGGAAAGAGTTTTTGGGTTGTTAAATTTGGAACCTGAAGATTACCGAATGGAAAAACATAAAAATCTAAAATTAGCCGGAGAAGTAAAATTTGAAAATGTTTGGTTAGCTTATAATGAAGGTGATTGGATTTTGAAAGATGTCAGTTTTACCGCTAAAAAAGGCGAAACAATTGCGATTGTCGGTCATACAGGTGCAGGAAAAACTTCGATCGTTAATTTAATCTTAAATATGTATCCTTTCCAGAAAGGCAGAATTCTATTAGATGGAAATGACCTTCAATCATATTCTTTGAAAGATATCCGTAAAAACATTGGAATGGTTCAGCAAGATGTCTTTATCTTTTCCGGAACCATTAAAGATAATATTGCATTGGATAACGATTCTCTAAGTTATGAAGATATTGATGAAGTTTCACGGGAAGTTAATTTAAAGAAATTTGTTGATGTTTTACCAAAAAAATACGATGAAGAAGTTATGGAAAGAGGGTCAAATTTTTCTGTCGGTCAAAGACAATTGATGGCGTTTGCCAGAGTTTTAGTTTATAATCCTGCGATTTTTATTCTTGATGAAGCTACTTCCAATATTGATACTGAAACGGAAATATTAATTCAAGAAGCTTTGGAAAAAGTTATTCAAGGCAGAACTTCTTTGATTATAGCTCACCGTTTATCTACTATTCAAAATGCTGATAAAATTTTGGTAATGCATAAAGGCAGAATTGTAGAAGAAGGAAATCATCAAGAATTGCTGAAGAAAGGCGGTCTGTATTACGATTTATATAAATTACAATACGAAAAAAGAAACTAAAAAAATAACCCCACATTGTGGAGTTATTTTTTCTTATTGAAAAATCCGAGAATTATTCCCAAAACAACTGACCATAAAGCAGCCAATCCTATTTGAAAATGAACGGGCAAAATAAAAGTAACCGTGTGAGCGGGAATCCAAAACCAGAGTAAAGAATACATTCCTTTATCCAAATTATCCCAATTCTTTTTTGCTAAAACCAAGTTGTCTAAAATTCTGTGAAGAAGAACTAATAAAAGTCCAAATTGGATATTTGTTAATGTTGAAAGTGCAAAAGCTCTCGCTAATCCCGGTTTAGAAAAAACTTCCGGCAATAAATGATGATCTACTAAAATTGTTACATAACCTTTAAATCCGGTAAATGCATATTTGATACAAACTGCTAATATTGACCAAACAACCATTTTCCAAAGTAATATTGGTAAGCTAAAAGGCATAAATATCTTTTTTCTTATAATCCATTTTGAGATGATTTCTCCAAATGTTCCTAAAATTGAAAACTGAATCACAGCCATTAAAATAGGATGTGTAGTTACTAAATGAATATACGATTCCATAAAATCTCCTTTATTTTTTTAATCAGATTTTATTTTTACTATTTTTGGTCAATAAATATAATTCTTGAAAAACAAAATAAGAATTTCTTCAAAAGATTTTTCAGGATAATGAAGTGGAATATATATTGGAAAGAAAATTGCATAATATCGGCAAAAGCTAAAATTAATCGGAGGTTATATGAAAAAAATAATTTTTTTAGTAATGAACTTAATAATGTTTTCTACAATGATGTTTGCTCAATCACCATCAGTGGAATGGGCTGAAAACGGAATTCCTATTCGTCAAGGTCTGAATATTGAATGGACACGAGCATCAGCTTCTTTAGACGACGGAGTTGTAGTTGTTTGGTCAGATACTCAAGATGGTGGACGCGATTTAGTTGCACAAAAGATTGATATCAATGGTAATAATATGTGGGGCGAAAATGATTTGGTAATTGACAATAAAGTTAACCGACAAGAAGACCCCGTAATTATAAAAACGACAGATAATTGTGTAATTATTGCTTGGGTTGATTATTCAGCTGATGAAGCCGGTGATGTTTATGCTCAAAAAATTTCTTCAGATGGAAATTTACTTTGGGCTACAGGTGGAATTAATCTTTGCAATGCTGAACATGAACAAAAATCCTTAAATATTGTTCCCGATCAAAACGGGGGAGCTTTAGTTATTTGGTTAGATTCACGTTCCGGTAATCAATCACATATTTATGGACAGCACTTAAGTTCCGACGGCTCATTACTATGGGCTTCAAACGGTATTTTACTTTCTGATCAAATAGGTGATCAAACATCACATACATTTTGGGAAGATGGTCAAGGTGGAGCTATTCTTGTTTATGTAAATAAAGTTACAGATAAAAATATTTTTGCGAATAGAATTAATGGTGATGGAACTTTGGAATGGGGAAACCATATTGTAATTTGTGACGCTGATTTAGATCAGGAATCACCAAAAATTACTCCCGATGGAACAGGTTCTTTTATCGTTACCTGGCGAGATTTAAGAAATACAAATCATGGTGCAATTTATGCTCAAAGATTAAATTTAGATGGAACTTTTGCGTGGAATAATGAACTGATTGTATCTGATGGAGATTTTGATCATAAAAATCCTAGAATAACTTATGCAGGTGATAATGCTGCTATCGTTGTTTGGGAAGACGGCAGAAATGATCCTAATTATATGGATTTATTCGCTCAAAAAATTTCTAATTCAGGTAACCTTATCTGGGGAACTGAAGGTGTCGCTATTGCTTCAGAAAATTTCCACCAAAAAAATCCTAGAATTATTTCAGATGTAAATGGTGGAGCTTATATTGTTTGGGATGATGGCAGAAATAACGATCACCCGAATGAGGATATTTATATTCAACATGTTTTAACTGACGGAACATTTGATTTTGAAAATAACGGTAAAGTTGTTTGTAATGCCGTTGGTCAGCAATACAGTGCTTTAGCTCGTAAAGTCAATGATGATGTTTTTGTTATTTGGGGTGATAAACGTTCCGGTTCCGATGCAATGTATTCTCAAATTCTAAATACTTCCGGTAATTTTGTTTTAGAAGATAACGGTGTTGAATTAAAATCAGGTCTTTCGGGAGATGCTGAAAATTTAATTACTTTGAATCGAGATAACAAAATTTATATGGTTTGGACAGATACAAGAAAAGGTAGTTTCGGAAAACAAATTTATATGCAGATTATTGACGGTGATGGCAATAATTTATTAGCGGAAAATGGTGTTGAGATTGCTGATAATGTCAGTGAAG
>JAMOQM010000038.1 GCA_027064005.1 Candidatus Cloacimonadota bacterium
GTTTATGCAGATTTTCAAAATGGTACAAATAATCAAATTTATGCAAAAAAATTCAACTCGGCGTTATCTCCAATTTGGGATAATCCAATCGCTTTAAGCACTCAAGCTGTTGCACAATCTAATCCGGTTATAAATTCTTCCGGTAATAATTTCTTAACGGTTTGGGAAAACATAACCGATACAACAACTGATTTAGCAATGCAAATGTTCAATCCATACGGTGGAATTCACGGTGATGCTGAAGGTGAAGTTCTTTGTAATAAACCTTTCAATCAAACTGATCCAAAAATAATCAGATTAGACGATAATAATAATGTTGTTGTCTGGATTGATTCGCGATCAAGCGGTAAAACCGAAATTAAAGGAATTTATGCTCAAAAAATCAGTGCTACAACCGGTTGGACATCTAACGATAATCATGAAATAAATCCGATAATAGGTTCTTTAAAACAAAATTATCCAAATCCTTTTGTGATTGGGAATAATACAAGAAACCTAACAACTATAAAATTTGACGTAAAATATTCTCAAAATATTGATCTTTCCATATTCAATATTAAAGGTCAAAAAATTGTAACTTTATCGAAAGATAAATTTGGAAAAGGTGAACATTCAATTACTTGGGATGGAAAAAATTCTAACGGTATGAATGTTGCCAGCGGAGTTTATTTTTATTCATTAAAAGCTAACGGAACGACTAACTACAAAAAAATGTTAGTGATAAAATAATAATCAACGAAGCCGGTATTTTATCTATCGGCTTCAATTTTTATTGTAAACCAAATACATAATCTGTAAACAGAACAAACAATGCGATTGTGTATCTGAATTACAAAAAAGGAAGGAATAATGAAAAAAATATTTTTTTTAATGATGCTAATTAGCTGGCAGGTTTTTCTATCGGCTCAAATCGGATTACCGTCTTGTTATCACACTTATAATGAAATGATTCAAGAAATAAATTCCTGGGTTGAACAATATCCAAATGTAATTAAAATGGATTCAATCGGAGTAACTTTAACTGATCATATCCCACTTTATGCGGTAAAAATTTCTAATAATGTTCAGGAAGAAGAGGATTCAAAACCGGCTTTATTATTTACAGATTTTCATGCTGAAGAAGTTATCGGTAATGAAATAAATATGTTTATGATGAAAACAATTTTGGAACATCAAAACAGCTCGCCTTATGCAATGTGGTTGAATAGTCTCGAATTGTGGTTTATTCCCAGCTTAAATCCGGAAGGACTCTCGGTTGTGATGAGCGGTGATGATGTAACTTATCGTAAAAATAAACGCGACAATAATTTGAACGGTGTTTTTGATTTTCAACCGGGACCGGGTTATGATATTGACGGTGTTGATCCAAATAGAAATTTTCCTTTTAATTGGGTTCACGGAGATACTTTATATAGTCAACATGGGGAAGAACAATATGATTATTACCGTGGACCATCACCTTTATCCGAAGCAGAAACGCAAGCTTTAGACCGTTTAGCTTCACAACAACATTTTGTAAGTGGTGTAATGTGGCATTCATCTAGAACCGGAAATCATTCTGAAAAAGTTTATTTTCCACTGGATTTTTTCAATTTAGAGAATAGAAAAGCACCTGATTTTAATGAATCTTGTAATATTGCTTCAGGTGTTGCAAATGAAATTCTTACAGAAACCGGTGAATCTCATTATCAAGCTTTACCGATTATTATGCGTTCAGGTGGCTCAACAGCATGGTTTTATCAAAAATACGGAACTATTCATTTAACTGTTGAGACTTCAAATATTCAACCCGATTCACTTGGATTATATAATATAATCGGGAAATGTTTTGAAGGTGCAAAATGGCTTTGTAATAGATTTGTCAATGGTTTGCAATCAAACAGTCCGCTTTTAACAGGAAAAGTTGTTGATGCCGACACGAATGAACCGCTTGTTGCCGAAGTAATTTTAGAAGAAAAACAGGCACCCTATTTTGCTCCTCGTTTAACAGATGCTCAATATGGAAGATTTTGGAGAATTACGGATCCCGGCACATACAACATCAAAGTAAGAAAAAAAGGTTATGAAGAATATGAAGGAACTGCGGTTGTTTCTCCGGGAAGTTGGAGTTATGTTCCAACAATTCATCTTAACCCTCTTCAAGGTAATCATTACTCAGGTCAAATTTTAGTTGATGGAACTCCTGTTGACGGGACAATAATTATTCATGATGTTGAAAACGATACGATTCAAACAGAAAATACAAATTTCGAATTTAACTCATTTGTCGGTGAACATGAAGTTGAAGTTTTTTCAGAGAATGGTTATCCATTTGTTGGAACAATTAACTTTGAAGCCGGAAATCATATTATAAATTTCAATCTTGCACCTGCAAATATAATATTTTCCGATGATTTTGAAAATGGAACAGATAATTGGAATATTACCGGACCATGGCAAATCATTGATCAATTATCACATTCCGGACACGCTATTACAGATAGTTGGGGCGGTTATGGATTTTACGAACCGAATTGTGATGTAAATATTTCTTCTGTTAATCAAATTGACTTAACAGATGCAACTAATCCAATGTTATCATTTTGGGAACACCTTTATACTGAAGGTAACTTTGATTTTGTTTATGTTGAAGTTTCTACAGATGGAAATGATTGGACTCAAATTTACCAAAATTCCGGCAAGAAAGATTATTGGCATCCGGTTTTTGTATCTTTAAATGATTATGTCGGTCAATCAATTTCATTAAGATTTAGATTAACAGCTGATTCTCCGGAAGCGAGATTAGTAGATCCGGGCTGGACAATTGATGATCTAAAAATTTGTTCAGGGAGTTCAAATTTTACTGCAACGGAAGAACATACTAATGATGTTCAAACGCCAAAATATGTTTTAGGTCAAAGTTATCCTAATCCTTATTATGAAAATTCTTCTTATAGAGGAAACGGGGTAACAATAAAATTTGAGATTAATTCCAAAAATGTAAACGACGCTTCAATTAATATCTTCAATATTAAAGGGCAAAAAGTGAAAGAGATAAATTTAAGCCACTTTGATATTGCAAATGGTAAAATCAAATGGAATACAAATAAAATTTTCAGTGGTGTTTATCTGTATCAATTGAAAGTTAACGGTTTGGTTCGAAGTACAAAAAAAGCGATTATTATAAAATAACGGAGGTTTGATGAAAAAAATAATTTTAATGATAATGGTATTTTCCGCAATAATGTTAAATGCAATGCAAATTAACACAATTGGAAATACAGCAAACATCAGGTTTGAAAAAGAAAGAGATTCCGCCGATGTAATTACAAAAACTATTGCATTACCGGGAAATTCAGCTGAATTACAAATTAACAATGTAAATGTAATTACTTATAACAAAAACGGAGATATTATTTCAACAAATTCTTCGGTTGATGAAAATAGAGTGAAGATTATCGATTCTTTTACAATGAGAGAATTGCATGCATTCACCGTAAGGATTATTGTCTCGCAAAATGAAGGAGAAAACAAATCTGTAATAAATGATTTAAGCTTTTCTTTAAATGCGACTTCTACTATCGCAATTCCTAATAAAATATCATCAGCTTTTAGCGAAGCTTATGAAGATATGGCAGATAACTATTCCACTTCCTATTTAGCTGATATTGCTTATAAACAACCTTCAATGTTGATTATAACTCATCAATCTTTAGAAAGTGCTTTTGCAAATTACATTAAATGGAAAAAACAAGAAGGCATCGCTGTTACATCGGTTAATATTGAAGATATCGGCAACGGAGATCCTAATAATGTTGAATTGAAAGAATATATCCAAAATCTCTGGGATGGCGGACAACATTTTGATTATTTATTACTTGTCGGTGATGTTGATAATAATGATCCTTATCGAATTCCCGCTTTTTATATTCAAGGAAGTAATGAACAAGATGTAACCGATTTACCTTACTCAATGTTAGAAGGTGATGATTATCAACCTGAATTATTGGTGGGTAGATTCTCTATTGATTCTTCCATGGATTTACGAGTTATTACAAATAAAATCATTAAATATGAAAAAACTCCAAATGTCAATGACGGTCTTAATCCTGATTGGATGAACGATGCTCTTGTTACTGCCGGAAATTGGAGCGATACCGGTTCTCATCCGGTAACTCCCGTAAATATGTCTCATTGGCTTTCGGATTATTTGCTTGATAACAATTATGCTCAAGTTGATACGGTTTTTCATTATGGTCAAGTTGGAGAAGATCCGGGAACAAATGCGATTGCGAATGTCCTAAATAATGGTGTTGGTCTTGTAAGTTATCGTGGTTGGGGAGATGCGAACGGTTGGCATTTTCCACACTTTCATTATGATAATCTTTTACAAATGGTTTCTAACACTAATAAAACCCCGGTAGTTTTCTCAATAGTTTGTAATACCGGAGATTTTGCTAATGGAAACAATTGTTTTGGTGAAGTTTGGATGAGAATGGGTACAGCCGGAACTGCTAAAGGTGCGGTTGCTTTTGTGGGACCTTCGGATTTACATACTCACACAGCTTTAAATAATTCAATTTCTTCCGGAATTTTTCATTCGATAATTACCAATGGTGTTCGTAGTTTCGGTTCTTCTGTTTTAGCCGGTAAAGTTAATCTTTATAAGAATTTTCCTAATGATTTGGAAGGAGAAAATTCAGAAGTTAAATTTTATTATCACGTGTATAACCTTCTTTCAGATCCTTCTTTGAAGATGTGGATTCATTCACCTTTAGAAATGAATAACACGATTACTCAAGGATCAAATTATGTTGCAGTGGATTCCGATCAAGATAATGCAGTTGTTTCTTTAACATTTAATGATGAAGTTATTGCGGTTGGAAAAACTATTGGCGGAAGTTGTGTATTACCTTTTGATCCTCAAGATTCAGGTGAAATTACAATTACGGTAACTAAAGCAAATCATATTCCGACTGTTCAAACTTTAAGTATTACGCCTTCAAACGGTGTTTCTGTAATAAATAATCCTTTTGAAAATGTTGAGGTTATTGCCGGAACAACTGCAGGATTAAGTCTTGAATTAAAGAATTTTTCTACTGAAGATGTTACTGATGAGATTTTGACAATGTCTTCATCTTCAGATTTTATTACTTTTGATAATGATGAGATTAACGTTGGAAATATTCCTGCCGGTCAAGTTGTAACAAAAACAGCTTCTTTTAATGTGAATCCGGATTGTCCTCAAAATGAAGTTATTGAGATTCGGCTTGAATCTTCGCAAACAAATGAAGTCTCCAAAATTGTTGGAATGGTAAATGGACTTTTAATTAGCACTTTTGATGTTCAAACGGATAATTCTGACGGTTTGGTTCATATTGGGGAAACAAATCATTTAACGATTTCCGTTAGAAATATCAGTCAATTTGATATTACAGGGCTTAATGCTGTCGTAATTCCTTTAACAAATTCAGCGTCAATAGATCTTCCTAATATTTCTTTTGGTGATATTGCAGCTAATTCCACAGCAACAGCAAATGTAGATTTGAATGTTGATGCTTCCGCAGCTAATGGCCGTGCTATAACTTTGAAGTTGAATTTTGCCGATTCAGTTGGACGAAATTTTACGAATTACTATTATTTAACCGCCGGTCAGATTTCTCAAACCGATCCTGTCGGTCCTGATAATTATGGATATTTTGCTTATGATAATGGCGACACATCTTATTCTACCGCTCCAACTTATAATTGGATTGAACTTAACCCCGATATTAATCAAGCGTCAAATGCAACAACAATTGAAATGTTTGATGATGATACGGAGTTAATTGATTTGCCTTTTGATTTCAAATATTATGGGGAAAATTATTCTCAAATAAGTATTTGTTCAAATGGTTGGATATCGTTTTCTTCCACTTGGATGACAAATTTCCGTAATTGGAGTATTCCTTCTCCGTTAGGTCCAAAATCTTTAATCGCTCCTTATTGGGATGATTTAAAAGGTCTTCCAAATGGTGATTCTATAGAACCGATGCATGTTTTTTATTCTTATGATGAAGCTAACTCAAAATTTATCATAGAATGGGATAATTCTTACAATAATTTCAATGATACTTCTTTGGAAAAATTTGAGGTTGTTCTATTCAATCCAAATGTTTATAATACTCCGACCGATGATGGAGAAATTCTTTTCCAATACAATACTATTGATAATCCCGCAAGCTCAAATAATTATGCAACAATTGGTATTGAAAATAAAAATCATACGGATGGTATCTGTTATACTTATGCAAATAATTACGCTCCCGGAGCAAAAATTCTCCAAAATGATTTGGCAATATTATTCACAACAAGTACGCCGGATTCGTTTACGGGAAATGATGATATTGTTAATGATGCACCTTTGTTGAAATCATATAATTATCCAAATCCTTTTAATTCTTTGAATAATGAAAAAGGTTATGCTACAAAAATATATTTTTCAAATCCTGTAAGTCAAAATGTCAATATCGCAATTTACAATATTAAAGGTGAGAAAGTTGTTTCGCTTTTAAATAAAATAGTTAATAAAGGAAATAACTTTGTAGAATGGGATGGTAGAGATAAAAATAATAATTTAACTTCATCAGGAGTATATTTTTATCAAATTAAAACCAAAAATTCTATCTCAACACATAAAATGCTTCTCCTAAAATAGGGTACCTCCTCTTGCAGGCTTGTAAAAAGTCTGCAAGTTTTTTTTATTTCATTTATTTTTACAAATATTAAACTTGAACTAATACAATAAACTTACTGCTATTTATTTTTCTTCCGATGTGCGTGGCTTTGTCGTGAACTTAATATTAGATTTTCGTTTTTCCAATAAACCTTTTAGTTAAACCTTTAATTTTCCCCTATTCTTAATTCTCTATTCATTTTGAAATTTTCTTTATTGACAATGTTTAGAGAAAAGTAAAATTAAAAAAAATTTAAAGGGGATGTTATGGAAAGAATTCCGGTAGAAAAAATTTATAAGTTAATGAATGATGTTTTTACAAAATTGGGTGTTTCTAAAGAAGATGCAAAAATTTGTGCTGATGTTTTAATTGCTTCAGATTTAAGCGGGATTGAATCACATGGAGTTGGCAGATTAAAAATGTATTACGACAGAATAAAAGCCGGGATTCAATTCACAGATACTAAAATTGATGTCATAAGAAATCGAAAAGCTACAGCTGTTTGGGATGGAAATCATGGAATGGGACATGTTATTGCTCAAAAAGCTATGCAAACGGCAATTGAAAAAGCAAAACAATTTGGAATGGGAAGTGTAGCTGTCCGTAATTCTACCCATTTTGGAATTGCCGGATATTATGCAAGAATGGCGGTTAAGGAAAATATGATCGGAATGTCTTTTACCAATGCCAGACCATCAATAGCGCCACTTTATGGAGTAACTCCATTGTTAGGAACAAATCCAATTTGTTTCGGAGCACCATCAAATTTGGAATATCCCTTCTTATATGATGCAGCAACATCAATTACGCAAAGAGGTAAAATTGAAGTTTATGATAGAGAAGAAAAGGCAACCCCGGAAGGATTAGCTATTGATGATAAAGGAAATCCTTATACTGACACAAAGCAATTGTTGATAGATTTGGTCGATAAAAAAGCGTCATTATTACCCTTGGGTGGAGTTAGCAAACTTTTAGGCGGTCATAAAGGTTATGGTTTGGCAACAATTGTAGAAATTTTAAGTTCAGCCCTCCAATCCGGTTCTTATATGAATGATTTATTAGGTTGGGAAAACGGGAAACGTGTTCCATATAAATTAGGTCATTTTTTTATGGCTATAAATATAGATTTTTTTACCGAAGTGGAAGATTTTAAAAAAATTATTGGCGATATTCTCATGAATTTAAAAAATTCAACTCTTAGTGAAAATGCTGAAAAAATTTATGTAGCGGGTGAAAAGGAATATTTAAATGAAATATATATTAGAAAAAATGGTGTTCCGGTTAATGAAAATCTAATGAAAAATATTAGAATAATGTGCCAGGATCTAAAAATAGATTTTTAATAGAAAAAGGATTTTGGTAATCATGTTTTCATAAAAGATTAAAATAAAAATTAGGAGGAAAAATGAGAAAATATGTACTAATAGCATTTTTATTAATTCCCTTATTTGTAAGTGCTTTTGAGATAGGTAATACTGAAAATCGTTTAATGAGGGAAACAATTTATAGTGCAAA
>JAMOQM010000039.1 GCA_027064005.1 Candidatus Cloacimonadota bacterium
GTCTGAATTGAAGATTATGAATTTTGCAAAGCATTTCTGTAAATTGCTCATTTTGACTCAGAAAGGTTTTCAAAAGAATCTTTTTCCATTCATCCATTTTTCAGCAGTTTTTCACAAAAGATAATTTTTTGGAATTACATCCACGCATCAATGTAAAATTAACCCGGTAAATTTCCGCCAAATTTTCAGCTAATTTATTTCATTACAAAAAAAGCTCTCTAAAAAGAGAGCTTTTGATTCATATAAGTTTGCTACTAAATTGTAAATTTACTCATTTCTGCACGTAAATCTTCAGCTATTTTAGCCAAATTCGCAGCAGCTTCATTTACATTTTCAGCTACACGATTAACTTCTGCGGCAGAATCATTTACATTTTGAGTATTGGCGGATATTTCTTGTAATCCTTCGGCTGATTCTTCAATATTCATTTTAACAGTATGAACTTCCTCATTGACATTGGCAATACTATTGGCAATTTCATTTGAAGTTATAGTCTGTTCCTTAGTTGTATCTCCAATAGTTTTATTAATTTTATACAACTTAATTATAACTTGTGAGATATTTTGAATTTCATCAACAGCTAATTTGGTATGGTTTTGCATTTCTTCAATTTGAACGGAAATATCTTCGGTGGCACTTTGAGTTTGCTTAGCCAACTCTTTTACTTCGTTTGCAACAACTGCAAAACCTTTTCCGGCTTCACCTGCTCCGGCAGCTTCGATAGTTGCGTTTAAAGCTAACATATTTGTTTGATCTGTAATATCGGAAATTACTTTGACTATTTTACCAACAGCCTGGGAAACAGTTTGCAGATTTTGCATAACTTTTCCGGCATCTTCAATTTCTTCCACTGCTTTATTTGAAATTGATTCAGCATCGGAAGATATTTCTGAAATTTCCCCTAACGTTGAATTCATTTCTTCAACTGCAGTTGAAACACTTTGAGTTGCTTCATCAATACTTTCTGAAGAAATCTTAAGATTATTTGTATTTGCAGAAGCTTGTTCCGTTGCTGCAGCTACCGAGGAAGTACGCTCCGACATTTCTTGAGAAACACTATTAAATTGAACTGCTTGGGCACTTAATTCTTCAGCAGTCGCGGCCATGTTCACTGACGTTTCATTAATGGTTTTTATTAACTTTTCTAAAATGTCCATTGTGTTATTAAAGAACTTTGCGGTTTTTTCTTGGTTTTCCCCAATTTCACTGATATCGGCATCATATTTATCAGGATGAAATCTAACCGTCATATTTCCATCGGAAACTTCTTGTAAAATGTCTCTAAATTTATTTAATTGTGTCAAATTATAATCACTTCTTTTTTTACGTAAACGTTCATTTCTTTTTGCATCAGTAAGATTTATTACAACTTCAGATCCTCCGACAACAGTATTATTTCTATCTTTTAAAGGAGATCCTATATATCTAATATCATATTTAACACCATTAGGATTCATAACCGTTTCTTTAGAAACTACCTGTTTTAATTCCATAGCTTTTTTTATGGCACAATTTTCAGTTTGACAGTCGCCACTTTTAATTGAATCATAACATTTTGTACCAAGTAATTCATTACCTTTTTTACCGATAATTTCTTGGGCTTTGATGTTGGTATATTGAATATCGAATTCTTTACTCATAAGAATTAAAGGTAAAGGAATGTTATGGATTATTTCAACCAATGCATCGATAATATGGTTGGTAGTTTCGACAATTTCTTGTATTTCAGGCATAAAATTTCCTACCGGTAAACGTTCTCCAAGTTTACCATCAATGATCTTATCTGCAAATTCTTCAAATTCTTCCGAAGTTCTATGAAATTCTTGGAACATTTTTTTCATAATAAATAAGAATATCGCCAATAATATAATTAAAACAAAAATTGAACCAATTATAAATTTAATCAATGATTGACGTAATAATTTTAATTCTGCTGTCCGATCAAAACCAATTTGATAAAAGACTACAACTTTTCCTCTGAAATCAGTCAAAGGAAAATACAAAAATGAAGTTTTACCATCTTTAGATAATGTACGCACTTTTTTACCACTGGCAATATTATCCAACTCTTCTGAAGTTAAAGAGACTTCTTTGTTATCTCCTACTAAATATTTGGAGGAATTATTGTTCAGCATAAAAACAGAATATTTTGCATTATAAAAAGATTTTAACTCTTTAATCATTTCTTCATTTAGTTTCATACCGGCTTCTACGGAACCAATTGGTTCCCCTTTATAAAACATAGGATAAACAACTCTTATTCCGATACCTGCAACTCCTTTTTCTAATCCGATAACAGGTTTATGAGTTCTATTACACACATTTACCGTTTCTCTGAATCCACTCAAATCATCGCCAAATTTTCCTACTTTGTGTAACCTTAAGAATGAATGTGAGTTAGGAAGATGAAACTGGAACTGAGCAATTTCACTTTTGAGGTCTTTATAACCGGGCATTAACATTTCGATTAAGCGTTTTCTATCTCTCTCGGCAAATGCTTTTTGAACTAAGGGATTCGAAGAAACCGATTTCATAAGAATTTCCCCGGCAATAATTTTGGATTGTTGCGAAGTAATAATTTCTTTGGAAATTAAATCTTGCTTAACTATCTCATTTTTTTCAATATCACTTTTGGCTACCGAATAAACACGAGCTAGTGCAATTATGACCATAGTTATTAAAAATAACGCAATAACGAGAACTAATTTTGATTTAAAAGACTTTCTGCTACTTCCTGAAATTTCAAGATCATTTTTCATAAATCCTCCTAATATTTTTCTTTTTATAAAGGATTCTAATTTATCGTCAAGATAATTTTCACTTTTGGATTTAATTTATTATTTCTTTTATGGAAATAAAATTTTTGAAACTATTAAGCAAGATAATATCGCTAATCCTATATGATTTCTTAAGAAATTTTTACCAACCGGCACAAAGAAAAAGTATAAGATTTGGAATTAATGAGGGGGAGAATCTGATTTTTTGGCGAGAATAGATTTTAACATTATTTAAATTCCTCTTTTATTTGAGTATTCGCTGATGCCTGACTTAACCCGGTCAATTTCCGCCAAACTAACGAAGATATTTAATTCTTTTGACAATTCTAATAACTTTTTCTAAATTGATTTTATGAAAAAAAAGGAGGAAATTATGAAAAAAACGATTTTAACTTTAATGGTTGTGATTATTACA
>JAMOQM010000040.1 GCA_027064005.1 Candidatus Cloacimonadota bacterium
TCATGTTTTTTACATAATCGGCGTGACCCGGACAATCCACGTGAGCGTAATGTCGGTTGTCAGTCTCATATTCAACATGAGCTGTTGCAATAGTGATTCCTCTTTCTTTTTCTTCAGGAGCGTTATCGATTGAATCGAAAGCTCTGAAAGAACCTGTTCCGTTTTTTTCTGCTAAATATTTTGTAATAGCGGCAGTTAACGTAGTTTTACCATGA
The DNA here is from genome assembly GCA_027064005.1 of Candidatus Cloacimonadota bacterium. GTDB lineage: Bacteria > Cloacimonadota > Cloacimonadia > Cloacimonadales > JAMOQM01 > JAMOQM01. The sequence goes on from JAMOQM010000040.1 coordinate 216, forward strand.
TCAACGTGACCAATGGTACCGATATTTACATGCGGTTTATTACGTATAAATTTTTCTTTAGCCATCTCTCCTCCAGAGTATTTTATAAATTCATAAAAAAGATGGAGCTCATGACCGGACTTGAACCGGTGACCTCATCCTTACCAAGGATGTGCTCTACCGGCTGAGCTACATGAGCGTAATAAAATTGGAGCGGGAAACGGGATTCGAACCCGCGACCCTCAGCTTGGAAGGCTGATGCTCTAGCCAACTGAGCTATTCCCGCTCTATATGTGGTGGAGAGAGGAGGATTTGAACCTCCGAAGGCTTCGCCAACAGATTTACAGTCTGCCCCCTTTGACCACTCGGGAATCTCTCCACTTTTGACTTTTATATGGAGCCGATGAAGGGAATCGAACCCCCAACCTACTGATTACAAATCAGTAGCTCTACCGTTGAGCTACATCGGCTAAACACAATGACGAATATTTATATTCCCTAATTTGTGTCAATCTCTTTTTTATCCACTCTATCTTTGTCCAACTTTTTACAAGAACTTGTTTTAAATTTTTTTTTAGCTAAATACTGTCAAGTCAATTTATTAAATTCCAGTCTGTACCTGTTTTCCCGTCCTTTAATTCGACCCCGATTTTTTTTAATCTATCTCTAATTTTATCTGACAATTCCCAATTTTTTGCTATTCGGGCTTCATTTCTTATTTCAATAAGAACTTCGATAAGTTGACCGCTTAGATCTGTGATTTCAGGTTTAAGCTTCAAATTAAGGTTTTGAAAAAATCCTAAAACTTTTCCCAAATTAACAAGCGTTACAATCAGCTTTTTTCTTTCATCATCCAAAATATCGTCTGATTTTATCTTCTTGTTCAAATCAAATAATACCGCAATAGCCTTTGCCGTATTAAAATCATCATCCATAGCCGCATCAAAATTGTTTTTGAAATCATCATCAAAGTATTCTCCTGAAAACTCTGTGTTCCATTTTAAATACTCAAATCTTTTCAAAGTCGAATAAAAGTTATCAACGGATTTCATCGATTCCTTAATTAATTCTTCACTAAAATCAATTGGACTGCGATAATGCTTCGAAAGAAAAAACATCCTTATTGCTTCAGAATCATATAATTTCAAAATATCTCTGGCTGTAAAAAAATTACCCAAACTTTTGGACATCTTTTCTCCTTTAATATTTAAAAATCCGTTATGCATCCAATAATTTGCCAAAGGCTTACCGGTAATTGCTTCACCTTGAGCTATTTCATTTTCATGATGAGGAAAAATCAAATCTATTCCACCTCCATGAATATCAAATGACTCGCCCAAAAGTGTTTGCGACATAACAACACATTCGGTATGCCAGCCGGGACGACCTTCACCCCAAGGTGAATCCCATTTTGGTTCGCCAGGTTTAGCTTTTTTCCAAAGAGTAAAATCAAAAGAGCTTTTCTTATTTGAATTTTCTTCAACGCGAGCTCCAGCCTGTAAATCTTCTAATTTTTTACCGGAAAGCTTCCCATAATCTTTAAAAGAAGAAACCGAAAAATAGACATCTCCCTCAACCTCGTAAGCGTAACCTGTCTTCTCCAATTTAGAAATCAAATCAATCATCTTTTGAATATACTCAGTTGCCAATGGTTGATGATCCGGTTTTCTAATTCCGAGCTTAGCAGTATCGTCATAAAATGCTTTAATAAATTTCTTGGCAATTTCATCAGTACTAACATTTTCTTCATTAGCTTTATTAATAATCTTATCATCAATATCCGTTATATTCTGGACATATGTTACGTCATATTTTTGATATTCAAAGTATCTTTTAACCAAATCAAAAAACAAAAAAGGTCGAGCATTTCCAATATGAAAATAGTTATAGACAGTTGGTCCGCAGGCATACATCTTTATTTTCCCCTCAGAAATTGGGTGGAAATCTTCTTTTTTATTTGTTAAAGAATTATATATTTTCATTATTTCCTCCAGAGACAGTAGTAATATTACATTTAGAATATTTTTTTGAAACAATAGTATATTTTTCCAAGCCTTGAGTTTCTATTTTTTCAAATGGATGGTGTTCGAGAATAACAATCCCGTCTTTTGCAAGCAATTGATGTTCTAAAATTAATCGTAGAGTTTTATTTATCAAGTTTTTTTGATACGGTGGGTCGGCAAAAATCACATCATATTTTTTTTCACATTTTTTTAGATAAGAATCAACTTTTTTTTTCTTTACTTTGATTTCATTACCGCATTTAATAGTTTCTAAATTATTAAAAATTTCCTTAATAGCTTTAGATGAAAATTCCACCAAATCTACAGAAGAAGCCCCGCGACTCAAAGCCTCTATTCCTAAAGAACCTGATCCGGCGTACAAATCTAATACTTGTTTCCCTGTAAAATCATAAACAATAGAAAACATTGCTTCTTTAATAAAATCCATTGTCGGTCTGGTAGTTTTACCATCAGCACAAGATAATTTCCGACCTTTAAATTTTCCGCTTATAACTCTCATTATTGACTACCTAACATCAATCCTGCAAAAGATATAAACATTTCTGTCGCACTTTTTAATTCATCATAAGCAATTTTAAAATCTTCATCAGATAAATCAGAGAGAGAAGTTAATTTAATTGGCTCATCAATATTATGATTATAAACTACTGATTGTAAAGGGTAATAACCAAATTGACTGGCAAAAACATCTGAAATATTTACAATCGCAGAAATTCCTTCATAATCTTTTGAATCGACAGAATTATGATGATATCCTACAGGGTACGATATTGATTCCGGTAATCCCATTTCTTTGAGCAATTTTTCACCCTCTTTTGAATGAATATACTTGGTTTCATTAAGCTCAACTTCAGCAATATTATTTTTTATTCTTTCAGCAATTTTTTCTAATTCCTCAAGTTTATCCGGATCAAGGATATCAAAAATCAGCAATCCGATATCATGAAGCAATCCGGCAATATAAAAGGATGATTGTTGTTCAGCTCTATAGTATTTTTTATCCAGATATTCTTTCATTAACTTATTAGACAAAAAAGCTGTTGCCAGAGAATGTTTCCAAAACATATCGAGATTAATGTTTTTCAACTGTATTTTTTTTAATGCACTCGAAAATTTAATTGTCATAGCCATATTTTTAATTTCAGCTCTGCCCAATTTCATAATCGCCTGTAAGACATCATTTACAGGTTTATTGGAAGCATAAAGAGGACTATTTGCTAAAGAAATAATTTTGGCGGAAAGAACCACATCAAGAGAAATGATTCGAGCGATTTGTTTATTTGTCGAATTAATATCATCCAACAAAGCCAAAAGTTTAATAATAGTTTCCGACAAAACGGGTAAATCATCAAAGTTCTCTAATTTTTTACCATATAATTCGATCATTTATTTTTTCCTTTTTTTTACTTTGAAATTAATCTCCAACTGTTTTGGTTTTTCCTCAAAATCAGGACATTTGAGTAAAACAACCATATTACTTTGTTTACATTTTTTTATACATTTTTCACATAATTTATTTATTTTTTTTTCCATATTTACTTTCTAAACACATTAATTATTTCTTTTATCTCTTTTAGACTAATAGATCCTAAAGATCGGTTTTTATCAACTTTAAGAGAAATGAAATCCATTAAATCTCCCAATTTCATTTCTTCCCATGAAAACCCGGAATCTTCGGAAATCACGTTTGGCTCTTCAACTTGTTTTTCGGGAATTTTTTCAGGGATAACTTCTTCTTCAATTTTAGTATCTTTTTCCGGTTCTACAACTTCAGGCTCAACAACTTCCGGTTTTACTTCAACCGGTGAAACTTCAACTTCCGAACTGATTTCTTCATCTTCTTCATTTTCAGCTTCTAATTCTTGCATAGATTTAACATATTCAAGATGTTGATTATCGGTTAATATTCTGAATTTTATCAAATCTTCTTTAGAAAAAATTTGTTTTAAAAATCCTTGGTAATTGTCAAACTCTTTATTAACCAATTTTTCGTAAATCCCGTTTATTCTTTGATTAATTTCCGAATCATCTCCTATTCCCAATAATTTGTTATAAATATGTAACGCATTAAACAATTGATTTTGAGAATCGTATAATTGAGCCAAAGTCAAAGTTGGAGCTATAGATTCCTTTTTAATTTCATTTTCCATTTAGTTCTCCCGCATAAAAATAAGATTCCAGCCTTTTTATCGTTTTAGGTCCGATCCCTGAAATCTCTTCAATTCTTTTTAATGATTTAAAACCGCCTATTTTTTTTCGAAGACTAATAATCTTTTCCGCTTTCTTTTTTGAGATACCTTTAATTTTCACAATATCAGCAATTTCCGCAGTATTTATATCTATTTTCTCTTTGTTTGATTTATCTGTATCCATCTTTTGAAATTGATAAAAAAACTTTTTAATGACCTTAAATTTATTAGTGCCTACTCCTTTAATATCGGCAAGATCTGTCAAGTTTTGAAATAATGAAGAATCTCTTTTTGTGATGATAGCCAACGCCAAATTTGGTCCGATCTCGGGAATTGAGGCTAATTCTTCAAAAGTTACTTTATTTAAATCATACTTTACAGATAAATTTTGAGATGTTTTTTTATTTAACTTTTGCACTTTTTTTTGAGATAAACTTTTCCCTCGAAAAGATAAAGTCAGAATTCCCAAAAATCCAATCATTATGATAAAAATTAGAATTCTTTCCTCTTCTTCAGTAATATAATTTCTCAGCATTACTTTGAATAGATGTAATTGATTAGCGTTTGTCCAACTTCATACAAAGATTCAGACGAACAATTTTTAGGAAGGTCTTGAAGCGTGTGCCAATATTTGTAATCCATATCTATTATATCAATTACGTTAAAACCGTTTTCCAAAAGCGGATAATGATCGTCATAAATAGGAACTCCAATTTTATTTTGAAAAGATTTAAAGCCTAAATTGTCGGCTATTTTCCAGATATCAGAAGTTAAAACCGGCGAATTGTGGTACGAAAAATATTCCATCGGAATATGAAGGTCTTTATCGCCAATCATATCAATAATAATTGCTGCTTCAGGTTCATCTTCGGAATAATTCTCAGCAAAAAATTGTGAACCTTTACACCAACTTTTATCATCGTCATAACTTCCGGAATCTTCTAAATCAAAAAACACCAGATCAACACCAATTTCTTCCGGCTCTTTTTGAGAAATAATTTTTGCAATTTCTAATAAAACAGCTACTCCGGAAGCTCCATCATTAGCTCCGGGAATAGGTTTGTTATGAACATCAGGATTTTTATCTTTGTCTGCCCAAGGTCTGGTATCATAATGAGCTCCCAACAAAATTCTTCGCGATAATCTCGGATTAAAAGACGCAAGAATATTCACACCTTGAATTTCTTCCCCGCGAATTTTAGCGGTAAATTTTTGTTCTTTAACCACTGCATTGTATTTCATCAAATTATCTTTAATATATTCTCGACAAAGTTTTATTCCTTCTGAACCGGGTTCACGGGTTCCAAATTCGCATTGTTTATTTAGATAAGAAAACGCTTCTTCTTTATCAAATTTCGGGTACTTTTTAGCTCCGCAAGAAACAACTAAAATAGGCAACAACATAAACAAATAGAATATTGCTTTTTTCATAATCTAGACCTTAAAATAGCGTGCTTCCGCACTTGCAATTAAATTCCCGTCCATATCTGAAATTGTTGCTTTGGATTTAATAATTCGGCGTTTTACCTCAAGAATTTCTGCAATAACTTTGTATTTTGTATTCGGATGCAAAGATTTTTTATAGATTACATTCATATCATGAGTAACAGCTTCAATACCTGTATTAATGATAACTTTTGCCATCGCTTCATCAAGAATTGTTGCAACAATTCCGCCGTGAATAATATTCGGATATCCGCAATAATCGGAATTCAAAGAAAAAATTGATTCCGCAACTTCATCATTATAAGTAAATTTTAATTTCAAACCTATTTTATTATCTGCACCGCAAGCAAAACATTTTAAATATTCTTTAGCCATAATTCACCTCTTTGTTATAAATTTTTCTTTATTTTTTTTGACAACTATTTTTATGAATTAAATTAATACAAAAAAATTAACGGAGTTAAATATGCGTGCTATAGAAAGAAAAATTCTAGGAAAAATAACGGAAAAAGGCTTTTCCTTAGACCAGATAGAGGAATACATTGATCGTATGGACAAAAGAGAGTTTAAAAAAAATTATCCTGATGAATGTCTTTTCCAAAAACCGAGATATTTCGCAAAACAAATTTTCAATAATTTATTAAGAACAGGATTGGTTATCAAAGAAAACGACAGATTAGTTAAAAAACCAAAAAAATCATAAAAGAAATTTACCAAAACATTTCTTTATTAATTATGCCGCCGACGTATCGTTGAAAATGCAGGCGGTTTTCTTTTTATTTCCTAAAAATTAGAATAAAGAATTTATGAAATTAACTGAAGCTTCAACTTCAGGTTCCAATTTTTCCTTTAATTCCTCAAAATTTATTTCCCCGGTAAATTTTTCTAAAAATATCCAGCTTTCCAATTCTTCCGTTTTAAATTCAGAATTAATATAATCTTGTTTATATCCGAATTCATTTGCGTAACTATCGGCAATATTGACAATTGGAACAAGTAAATTTGTGGGAAATGCTTCCGGATGATGATGATATTCTATAGTTTGAATAATTCCGGTTGGAAGTTTCCATTTTTTCCCAAGCCATGATCCGATTTCGCAGTGGTCACTGTCTAATATTATTCTTTCAGCTTCCAATTCGGAGAGTCCGTGATTTTTAACTAAATCGATAATTTTTTTGCTATCCTCTTCCAAATATTGATGAATTATTGTTTTACCAATATTATGAAGAATACCTGCCGTAAATTCTTCTCCGTGAGTCGGTATTCTAAATAATTTCGTTAGTTTTTTTGAAATATTAGCGGTAATTGCCGAATGTTCGAGAAATCTTTTTAAATCAAATTCCGTATTGGTTTTTGTACTAAATGTTTGAACAACCGATAACCCAAGAACAATATCGGATACTTCATTAAGTCCTAAAATTACGAATGCCATTCTTAAAGTATCGACTTTTTTCCTTAATCCATAATAGGCGGAGTTAACCGTTTTTAAAACTTTAGCCGTCATCGAAGGATCAACTTCCATAATTTTACTAATTTTCGTCATTGAAACATCGACAGATCCTAACAGTTCTAATAATTGAGATGCCAGAGATGGTAAAGTCGGGATATTGTTAATGGAATCCAATTTTTTTTCCAGATTAGTATTCATAATTCCTCGCAAAATATTTTTTTTTATTCTATTTCCGCTATTTATTTGTCAAACTAAATAATAAAATATCATTGAAATTCCTCTTAAAATTTTCAAATCAGCTCTTTTGAACACCAAAATGGATTGTCGCACTCAAATGATTTAATAACACAAACTTTCACGATCAAATATAAAATTGTCGGTATGATATTTTAGCATTTACCAAGTCTGTGTTTCATTATTACAATTTTGTAATTTATTAACAAATATGTTATTTTTAAAAACCGTTAAATTTCATCTGCAAGAGGTAACTTCTTCAAAAACAGTCTTTTACAACTGTCCAAAATTTCTGGCACGGGGATTGCTATTCTAAATAGAAAAAAATAGGAAAGTTTATGAAAAAAATATTAATGCTTTTGGTTGCTCTGTTTAGTTTGAATCTTGTAGCAATTACTTATCAAGAATATAATCCCAATGATGAACAATTTAAAATCTTGGCTTTGCAAAAAGCTAAAATGAGGTTACAAAAATCTGAGAAAGATTTTAAAAATGCCGAAATCTTATTCAAAAAAAAATTTATTTCTGATGATGAGTTTGAATCTTATAAATTACAATATGAAAATGACAAATTAAATTTTCAGCAATATCTTTTGAGCGTAATATTTGAAAACCCGCATTTAACTATTATTAACGCAATTAAATCTAAAAACAATTTAGGTGAAGACATTGTTGATTTAACGTTAAAAAACAGCTCCGGTGGTAGTTTTGCGTTAGAAGATGACATCATTAAAGAATACAGTTCGGCATCATTAAAACCAAACAGTATGTTCAATATCTACATTTCTTTAAAAGATGATTTGGGAAATATTATTTCACAACCTTACGAATATCATATTAATGAATTAAAAAATGATGAAAAAAAACATATTTCCTTCAAAGTATTAAAAGATGTTCAGTCTGTGATTGTTGCCTCAAATTACGGAAGTAAATACGATGAAAAGAAGATTTGGTTGAAACGAAAAAGTGAAGAAAATATCCTCACAATTACGCCCGATATTTATGCTCAGGAAGTTGAAAGCGGTCAAAATGCGGAATATAATTTAACTTTTGAATATTTTGGAGAAGATAGAAATAAATACACTCTAAGCTTAAAAGGACTTCCAAAATATTTTAATTACAATTTTGTAAATACCGAAAACAATGCCGTGATTTCAAATCTATATTTTAATTCCAACAATCCCAAACAAGTTGTGAAGTTGAGCGTAAATGTTCCTGAAAAGATTAATGATAACCTTGTTCTGGATAAGACAATTGATTTCTCCGTTAACTTAATCGGAGCTAAAAAAGAAAATAAGAAGATTTTTGCGAAATTAGAATTAACTCCTACCGGGAAAGCATCATTTTCTATCGCAATGAACAATCATTATTTGAAAGTCTTCAAAGGTGATAAAATACATTTAGATAATATCAAAGTGATAAATGACGGAATGAAAAATATCTCAAATATTAATTTCCAAATATTTTTACCTTCGGAATGGGAAAAGAAAATTGAGCCGGACGGAATCTCGCTTTTACCTGAAAATGAACAAAAGAAAATTAGTCTGGAAGTAACTCCCAATAAAGATGTTTTACCGGGAATTTACCAAATTAAAATCAAAGCTTCCGCCCGAAATTTGAATCATTTAATTACAACATCCGAACACGAAATTAAAATCGAAATAGAGAATAAATCCAATCCAATGATGATCATTATCGTACTTATTATTCTCTTAATCATAATTGGAGCAGTAGTTTATTTACTTTTAAAATTAACAAAAAAATAAAAAGGAGAGGTAATGTTTAAGATTTTATTAAAACACGAGATTTTGGGATTACTAAAAAGCAGACGGGTTATTTGGTCGATTTCAATATTCTTAATCCTGTTTTCCATTGTTTTCAGTTTGAGAGTTAAAGATTTCAAACAAAGACAGCAAAATTATATTTCTGATTCTCAGAAAATAAAGAGCGACAATCAAGATGCACAAAACTATAGTTTTGTTGGAATACCGGCAATCCGAAAGCCTCAAATTTCTTCCATATATAATGAAGGGACAACTCATTCTTTTGGAACTTTTTTGAAAGTAAGAATATTTGTCCCGATATATTCAGCTGAAAATAACAGTGCTTCAGAAAATGCTGTTTATGAATTTCCAACGAGAATGGATATTACGTATTTGATAACTTTTTTTCTATCTTTATTTGTCCTTATCATTTCTTTTGATTCGATTAACAGTGAGAAAGAATTAGGCACTTTGCGGATGATATTTGTTTATCCGATTAAAAGATTTCAATTTATTGCCAAAAAAATTATCGGAACAATTTCATTTGTCGGATTAGTTTTTGGGATACCTTATTTTGGAAGTATTGCCTATTTATTAATTGCTTTTCCTTCAGAAATGAATTTTTCGGTTTTGGAATTCCTTATAATATATTTTCTTTATGCAATTATGTATTTATTAGTCATTACTTTAATTGGAATCTTATTTTCGGTATTAACCAAATCATCAGGAAAATCTTTAATATTTTCTTTATTATTTTGGATAACTTTTGCGATAATTATTCCTATAACTTACAATTATTTTTCAGGATATTTAATTAATCAAAATAAATTAACCGATATTATTGAACAACAAACTAAAATTAGAAATAAAAGAAATAAAGTCTTTTTAGAAATTCCGGATGACATCAATCCGAATAAATACGGACATCAAAACTGGAATGGCGGATATTTAACCGGTTTAACCGTTTATGGAACAAAGGAAATGTTTGAAGGTCATATTAATTATCTGAGATATTATTATAAAAACTATTTACCGGGAGTAAGAAAAGATGAAGATCTCGAAATTGAGAAATTGAAACTCCTGCATCGTCCGGAAAAGTTAAGTACAATATATATGTTTTTTGATCCGAATGTTCTTTTTAAACAATCTGCTGAAGCTCTTTCTTTAACGGGAATTGACGATTATTTAGAATACCTTCGAACCGCAATTAATCTTAGAGAAGAATACACAAATCAAGGGATAAAAGACGGTTGGTTATTTTCAAAAAAATATATTTCTTTATATGAGGAAAAAGCAGCCGTCATTGATTTTGAAGATTGGCTGATGTCAAAAGCACCCTCACAATTTTTGAAAAAAGAAATTCCCGGTTGCAAAACCGATGAAAACGGCCGAAAGGAAATTATGAAGATTTTTATTAAATATTCAAATAGCGGTAATAACGCTCCAAAATACATTGGAAATATTTGGCAAAAATATACTGCTTACACATTTAATAATAAATGGGAAAAATTCTCTTTTGAACTTCCGAAATTTCCGGAATTCCATCAAAGTAAATTGGATATTAATTTAATAATCAAACGAACTTTGCCTAATTTTGTGCTGTTAACGATTCTTATCATTTTGTTGTTAATCACAATTGATGTTAAATTTAAAAAGTTTGATTTAAGATAGGAGAAAACGATGTTTAAAGTTATCATAAAAAAAGATATTTCCCTGATGTTAAAGGATTTAAGAATACAGATTTACAGTGGAATTATTTTGTTGCTTTTCATAATGAGTGCGTTTACTTTTGTAAGCAATTTTAAAAAAGAACAAAAAGATTTTCAAAGAAAAGTCAATCTAACCAATCAATCAAATGAACAATATGCAAATAATATGATGCGTTTTATTTCACAAGGCAGGTTGTACTATTTTCAAAAACCCGCAAAAGAAGCAATTGTTATTAACAAAACCGGATTCCCAAAACAGATAATATCATCGGTAACAACCTTTATGCCGAGCGTAACATCCAACAAACCCCATCCAAAAAATAATATGTCCTTGAGTTGGTTATTTATTATTGGAATAATCGAAAGTTTTTCAGCTCTGCTTTTTAGTTACAATGCAATTTCATTAGAAAAAATTAGCGGAACTTTCCGCCTTCAAGTAATAAATAATGTGTCTCGAATCTCAGTATTTATCAGTAAATATTTGGGATTGTTGTTCTTTTTCACTTTGACAAATTTATTGGGAATGGTTATTTCTTCAGTAATTATTTATCTTTTGCTGGGAACTTTTTTCAGTCAAATTATAATTGGAGGAATAGCTTTGCTATTTTTATCGGTACCTTTTATCAGCTTTTTTATTTTTTCAGGGATTCTTATTTCTATGAGTAGAAACTATCGCTCAAATATTGTGGTGGCGTTATCGTTCTGGTTGTTATTTGTTTTTATTATTCCTCAATTTCCATATATTTTAGCAGATAAAATTTACAAATTGCAAAGTCAAAAAGATTTTCAAAGTGAAGTACGTAAAAAAAGATGGGACACCTTTGATAAATGGTCGGAAAAATATGATGATAAAAAGAATGGTAAATACAAAGTCGGTGGAAATATGTATCTTAAAGAAGGATATCGCAGTGGAGCTTTTTATGATATGACTCAAGTAACAGGAAAACTTTATAAAAAACGATTATTAAATTCGGTGAAGCAATTGGAAATCATTAATAAAATATTATTGATTTCGCCTTATACGATTTTAGAAAATTCCTTATCTAAAATATTGGATTTGGGGCTTGAAAGATTTAAAGGCGAGTTAAGTCAATTTGAAGAATTTCAAAATAATCTCAGATCCAAATTCAAAGAAATTGATTCCAAAGATAAAAAAAGTTTGCATCTATATTACAGTTTGGCTTACGGAGATAAAGAAGTTTTGGAAGATTCCGGACTTACACCGTTTACCGCTCAACCGTATCCAAATCCTAACGAATTAATCTTAACAAAATATCATAAAGAAAATCTTACCAAAAGAATAAACAACTCTCTTTTAGGAATAAGTATCTTACTCGCTTTAAACTTGCTTGTTTTGTCTATTTCGATTTTTAAAATATCTAAATTTGACGTCAGATAAATAGGAGGAAAAATGCTGAAAATAAATAATTTAACCAAAAGATATGAAGATAAAAAATTAGCTTTGGATAATATTTCCATTAACGTAAAATCAAAAGAAATATTTGTGTTATTGGGTGCAAATGGTGCCGGAAAATCAACTACCATAAATCTGATCTGCGGATTTATCCAACCTACAAAAGGTGAAATATTTGTCAGTGGTATCGATGCAATTAACGAACCGCTGAAAGCTAAAGAAAAAATTGCTTATGTCTCGGAAAACGTCCACCTTTACAATAATTTCACCGGCTATGAAAATTTAAAATTCTTTTCAAAATTAAGCGGGAAAAATTATTCCAAAAAAGAATTGGAAAATATTTTAAGAGATATAGGTTTACAGGAAAGTTTTATTCATAAACCTGTCGGAACATATTCAAAAGGAATGAGACAAAAAACCGGAATAGCCATCGCAATAGTTAAAGATGCCGATTTAGTTTTGATGGATGAACCTTTTTCCGGATTAGATCCTAAAGCAGCCAACGATTTCCAAAAATTGATTCTAAAGATGAGAGACAGCGGAAAAGCGATTTTGATGTCCACTCATAATATTTTCAGAGCCAAGATTTTGGCAGATCACGTTGGAATTATGAAAGACGGAGAATTGGTTATTACCAGAAAAAAAGATGAATTTGAATTTGAAGATTTAGAAAATTTGTATATTGATTATATGGAAGGAAATGTCTAATAATTTGTGGGGAAAAATGTTTTTTAAGAAAAAATATAATTTTAATTTGATTTTCGGAGAATTTGTTAAATCTTATTCTCTGATAATCGATTCAGAGCATTTGACAGAATCTACGGAAGGAAGATTGAAAGAATTTTTTCCAATTGAAGAATGTTGTTTCTTTTTTGAAAAAGAAAATAGATTTGTAAATGATCGTTTTGAAAAAAACATCTCAAAATACGGGCGATTAGTACGTTGGTTAATTGTAAATTCTACCTATTTGGATATTAAAAAGAAACCGGCTGAATATTCAAAAGAAGAATTTATTCACTTTGAATCTTTTGGCTGTCGATATATTTTCCCATTAGAAACACACAATAAATTAATCGGTATCGTTTTGATAAAATCTGATAATCTCCCTCAAAATATTTTGGAATTCCTGCTAACCCTGTTTAGATTAACCGCAATTGCTTACGATAATGCCATGAATCTTCAAGCTGAAAAAAAGAAATTTAAAGAAAATCTCAGTGAAGAAAAAAAATCCGTGGTTGCCGGAATTGCTTCTATGATGGCTCACGAAATTAAAAATCCCCTGACCTCAATCCGCAGTACAGTTCAATTTTTGAGTGAATATATCGAGAATATCGAGATGAAAGAATTGGCGAAAAATCTTGTTTCGGAAGTGGATAGAATTGATAATATTACCGATTCGGTTTTGAGATTTGCGAGACCGCCAAAATTGAACAAAGAAGAAGTAAATCTCTGTGAAACCATAAAATCCGTTAAATCTCTTTTTAACAATATCTTAGAAGAAAAAAACATTGATTTTGTCTTACCAAAAAAAGATTTTGAAAATATGACAATAAACATCGACGAACAGGCTTTAAGACAAATCTTAAATAACTTCATGAAAAATAGCATTAATGCGATGGAAAATTCAAAGTATAAATTCATCAAAGTAAGAATTAAAAAACAAAGCAAACATTATTTATTTGAATGGGAAGATAGCGGAGAAGGTATTCCTAAAGATAAAATCGAGAAAATATTTGATCCGTTTTTCACAACAAAATCCAGTGGGAACGGACTTGGTTTGGCAATTTGTAAAAAATTATTGGAAGAAATGAATTACGATTTGAACGTTACCTCTAAAGTTGGAAAAGGAACGATCTTTTACTTTAATCTCGAAGTACTTTCGCTTGGGAAAAAATGGTGATGATAAAAAGAGGAAGTGGTTTGGGTTTAGGGAAAAGAAAATATTACAGATTAAACTAAATTTGTTGAATTTATTGACTGAAAATCAGGAGATTATTTCTTTAAAATATTAAACAAAAAAGAGTAATAAATGAAACAAAATAAAATACTTATCGTTGATGATGAAATTAGAATCCGCAATATTCTCAAACTACTTTTTGAGAAAAAAAATTTTTATGTTAAAATTGCCGATAGTGGCGAAAAAGCGATAGAAATTTCCTATAAAGAAAATTTTGATGTCATTCTTTTAGATATGAATATGAAAGGCATCAATGGTTTAGAAACAATGGAGAAATTGCAATCGTTACAGGAAAATGCTCAATATATTTTTGTTACAGCTTTCGGAACCGTTCATGATGCTGTTGAAGCAATTAAAAATGGTGCGTACAATTTTGTAACCAAACCTTTTGATAATGATGAATTACTCGGAATTGTTAACGGAGCCTTGCAAATGAGCAAAATTGTTCATCGTTTAAATGCTTTGGAATCTCAAATCTTTGATAATGACCCGTTCAAAGAAATTATCGGAAGTTCGGACGAATTACATAAAGTTCTGAATTTGGCTGATAAAATTGCTAAAACCGATATTACAGTTCTAATTACAGGTGAAAGCGGAACAGGAAAAGATCTTTTGGTTAGAGCGATTCATAAAATTTCCAATAGAAGAAACAATAAAATTATCCCGGTAAATTGTGCGGCTATTCCTAAATATTTGTTTGAGAGTGAATTTTTTGGATATAAAAAAGGTGCCTTTACCGGAGCGGTTAAAAATCAAAAAGGAAAATTTCGAGAAGCTGACGGCGGCACTTTATTTTTGGATGAAATTGGTGAAATTCCACTTGAATTTCAAGCAAAATTATTGCGGGTTTTGGAAAATGGTGAAATCAATCCGGTTGGAGAAGGAACTCCCAAACTTGTTGATGTTAGGATTATTGCGGCAACAAATAAGGATTTATCCGAAGAAGTTAAGAAAGGCAATTTTCGCGAAGACTTATTTTATCGATTAAATGTCTTTGAAATATCCATTCCGCCTTTAAGAAAACGAAAAACCGATATTGAATTGTTGGCTAATTACTTCTTAAAGAAAAAATATCCTGAAAAATCATTGGGAAACTCTACTATAAAATGCCTTCAAAATTACAATTGGCCTGGAAATATAAGACAATTAAAGAATGAAGTGGAAAGAGCCGCAATCTTATCAGAAAACAATGTCATTCTTCCAAAAGATTTTTCATTTCAAAAAGAAATTACTCGGGAAAATGAATTACCCGACATCTCATCTGATTTTGATTTGGATCAAGTTCTTAATGAAATAAGAAAAAAATATCTGATAAAAGCACTGAATTTACACAATGGAAATAAGAAAAAAGCTGCTGAAAGTTTGGGAATTTCTTACCGAACATATAATTACCAACTTGAAAAATTAGAGGAAAACGAAGATTAAAAAAATATCTTGCTCCATATCATAATATTAAGAAGCAAAATTATCCAATATTTTAATTTCGGGTGGATGGAATGATCAAGAAAATGTCAAATCGAATAATTCCCTCTCTTGTTCTTTAACTAGTGCAAAACTTGGACTGGTTGGAAATGATTGAATTCGTTTGTTTTTATCAGTTGATCTTTTAAAATTGTACAATCGGAAGAACTTCGTACATTCAGATGTTCTAAGTTTTGTGACATTATAAGTATTCTGTTTACGGATTTTTGAATTTATTCGCCTTATTCGGGGTTGTTTGTGAAAATTCGTGGTTAAATTTCTTCTTTTTTGTTATAAAAAAACATTTTTGAGATCCTCCCCAAATATGGCTCCTGAAGAGGGATTTGAACCCCCGTCCGGCAGTGGCCGGATAACAGCCATCAAAGTAATTCTTTAGATATTTTCGCTCGAATAAAATCTCGCCCTTTGTGGGATTTTAACGCTTTCTCTCGTTTCATTGCTTCTGATTTAGTTGAATATTTTTCCGTATAAATTATCTTCCAAGGTCGGTATTTTACCGTCCATCCTTTCTTTGATAATTCATTGTGAG
>JAMOQM010000041.1 GCA_027064005.1 Candidatus Cloacimonadota bacterium
AGGACTCCTCTTTTATTTAGATAATTATGAGCGTCATCCAATATAGATTTATAGATACCGAGACCTTTTTCTGATGCGATTAAGGCAATCTTCGGTTCAAAAAATATTTCAGGTTCAAGATTTTCATAAATCGTCTTATCGACATAAGGTGGATTTGAAACAATTAAATCAAATTTATCAGCAATATTTCCAAATAAATCAGATTGAATAAATTTGACTTTTACATCATTCTTAATTGCATTATTTTCAGCAGTTTTTAAAGCATCCATTGAAATATCAGAAGCTGTAACAAGCACATTCTTAATTTCTTTTTTTAATGAAATCGCTATAGCTCCGGAGCCGGTACATAAATCCAAAATAGATTTTGGAGAAGATTTATCATTTAAAATCATCTCAACCATATATTCCGTTTCATGACGGGGAATTAAGACAGAAGGGTTTACCTCAAATTTGCAATTATAAAATTCAACTTCACCAAGAAGGTATTGTAAAGGTTCTCTCTTCCCTCTTCTTTTCACCAAATCCTTGATTAAATTTCTTTCTGATTTCTCCAAAGGTTGGTCAAATTTTAGATAAAGTTCAAGTCGTTTAATACGCAGGCAATGCGAAATTATTGACTCGGCATCAAACCTTGAGTTTGGTATTTTTTTTGATTTAAAATAATTTGTTGTCCAATTGAGAACATCAAGAATTGTCCAAATAGCATCCATTATTACAGTTTTTTAGTGATAAGAACTTTACTGCCTTTATTCGAAAATTTCATATCATCGCAAAGCATTTTCATGATTTGAAGACCTCTCCCGGTTTCAGCAAAATCTATCAGAGATTTTTCTACTTTAAGAAGTGATTCATAATCAAAACCTTTACCGTGATCATCAACCTCAATTGTGATAATTCGCTGTTTTTTTTCATAAAATATATCTACATTAATTTTCCTATGCTGGTATTTCAATTTATCTATTCTCTGAAGATATTTCATATATTGATAATGATTCATGGCTCTTACTTCGTTTGGTAAATCTAAAATACCATGAATAAATGCATTTTCAATTAATTCCTCTAAAATCATCACAATCATATTTGTAATAGATGGATTCATGTGTACCAAATGCTCAATGTGAATCATTATTAAGGTTGAAATATTTTCAGAGAAAAAATCTTCTAAATCAAATTCAAAGCTAACAGATTTTTTTGTTATGGATTTAAATGAATGCCTGAAAGGTTTACTTCTATCATTTTTTCTTAGTTGATATTCGATTTGTTTTAACAGATAAAAACTGTCGAATGGCTTGCCCACAAAGTCAGAAACACCCAATTTTATGGCTTCTGAAACATTTTCGTTTGAAAGATGCCCCGTAATTAAAATTACCGGGATATCAGAATTTATAGTTGTTTTAATCCTTTTTAACAGCTCTAGCCCTGATATCCCCGGCATTTCAATATCACTTACAACAAGATCAAAGTTTTCATTTGAAAGAAATCTTAGGGCAGCCCCACCTGATCTTGCAGTTTTAACTTCATATTTTTCTACAACCAAAAAGTCCTTTATCAATTCAAGCAATTCTTGATTATCATCAACAAGGAGCAATTTTGGATTATTTTTCATTATAAATTAATTGTGAACAATTGGTTTAATTTGATTGTCATAAACAATTCATAAATCGAAGGAGAAGATTTAACAATCTCAATTTCACCGTCTTTATTCAAGAATTCCTTATAAAAAATCAGCAATTTTCCAATCCCTGAACTACTAATATTTCTACATGCTGAAAAATCTAATTCTAATAATTTGGAATCGCTATCTAAAACTTCTTTCAACTTATCTTGAAAAATGTGTGCATTCTCACTAGTCATTGAACCTTCAATTTTCATTTTAGCAACGTTTGCTTCAAAATTAAGACTTATTTCCATTTTGGTCTCCTTTTTTTTTAATATCCTCGATACTTTTTTAGAATCTTCTGTTGAATATTCGGAGGAACTTTTTCATATTTAAGAAATTCCATTGTGTAACTTCCGTTACCTTGTGTCAATGATCTTATTTGAGTAGAATACCCAAATAGTTCACTTAATGGAACTTCGGCAACAATCTCTTGCGTTTCGTTTTTTTCCGACTTGTTAATTTCTATTATTCTACCACGTTTAGAATTCATACTACTAATTATTTCCCCAACAAATTCTTCGCGTGAAATAGACCTAAGAAGCATTATCGGTTCCATAATTATAGGAGAAGATTTTTTCAAACCTTGACTTAACGCCATTCCTGTTGCAATTTTAAAAGATAACTCACTGGAGTCAACTTCATTATATTTCCCATCAATTAATTCAACAACAACTCCTTCTAATTTTCCATACAATAAAGGACCTTCATTGAGAGAATTCATTACCGATTCTTCAATAGCCTTCCAGAAAATTTTCGGAATTTTCGATTCATTTACTTTTACTTTAAATATGTTTTTTTTACCCGTTTCATAATCTTCTTTTGTGAAAGGTATCAAGCGGAATTTAACAACTCCGAATTGCCCCTTTCCGTTCATTTCACGAATGAATTCCCCACTACAAATTGATTCCTCCCCAATTGTCTCCTTATATGAAACCTGAGGTTTACCAATATTCGCTTCGACATTAAATTCTTTTTTTAACCTATCGACAATTATTTCAAGATGCAATTCTCCCATTCCGGAAATTAACATCTGAGCGGAATCTTTACTTTGATAATAGTGAAAGGTAGGATCTTCTTCTTCTAATCTATGAAGTATATCTACTATTTTTTCTTCTTCAGCTTTAGATTTTGGTTCAATTGATTGTACAATAACTGAATCAGGAAAATCAATTTGAGCAAATATAAATTTATTATCCTTATTATTTGTTATCGTATCGGCCGTTTTAACAAATTTTGGCCCAAGAATAGCAACAATATCTCCTGCAGCAGCAGAATCGATATCTTTTTTCTTATTTGAAAAAACACGCAGAATTCTTGCAATTCGTTCTTTTCTGCCGTTTCTTTGATTATAAATTGTATCACCTTTTTTCAAAGTCCCTGAATAAATTCTGAGATAAATCAATTTCCCGAAAAATTTATCCATTTGAATTTTAAAAGCTAAAGCACTAAATTTTTCTTCCGGTGTCGTTTTGATGATAATTTCATCTTCGCCATTAAGAAGTTTAGCACTGACTTCCGGAATATCTTTTGGTGAAGGCAAATAATCTATCACCGCATTGAGCAAATGTTGGATACCAAGATTCATTTTTGAAGAGCCAACCAAGATAGGAATAAACTTATTTTCAAGTGTCAGTTTTCTGATAGTTGTTTTAACAAAATCCTTTGATAAAGATTCTTCTTCTAAAAAGATTTCCATAAATTCTTCATCTAAATCCGAAAGTTGTTCATACAAAGTTTCTCTGGCATCAATACTCTCTGCCATAAATTCTTCGGGAATATCTTCTTCATAATATTTTAATCCCGCTGAAGCTTGTTCAAAGTAAATTGCTTTAAAATTAATTAAATCAATAATTCCACAAAATTTCTTTTCTGCTCCAATAGGTAAATATATCGGTTGAGCTACTGTAGTTAGACGTTTATGAATCATATCTACAACATTATCAAAGTCTGCTCCTACTCTGTCCATTTTATTGATATAAACAATCCGAGGAACATTATACTTGTCAGCTTGTCTCCAAACAGTTTCGGATTGGGCTTCTACTCCGGCAACCCCACAAAAAACACCTATAGCTCCGTCTAATACCCGAAGTGCTCGTTCAACTTCCGCAGTAAAATCAACGTGTCCCGGCGTATCAATAATATTAATTTGATTTTCATGCCAGTAAAATGTTGTAGCGGCAGATTGGATAGTAATCCCACGTTCACGCTCTTGTTGCATCCAATCCATGAATGCATTCCCATCATGAACTTCTCCCATTCTATGAAGGAAGCCGGCAAAATACAGCATCCTTTCGGTCGTTGTTGTTTTACCGGCATCAATATGGGCTATTATACCAATATTTCTGATTGTTTTCAGGTCGGCTATAGCCATTTTTTTACCATCTCAGATGAGCAAAAGCCTTGTTGGCCTCAGCCATCTTATGTGTATCTTCTCGTTTTTTAATACTAGCACCTTCTTTTTTGAAGGCAGCCATTAATTCGGCAGCCAATCTTTCTTCCATAGTATTTTCAGATCTTTTTCTTGAATATCCGATAATCCATCTAAAAGATAAAGCTTGAGCAACTTTTTTAGGTACTTCAAGTGGTACCTGATAACTTGATCCACCAACTCTTCTTGAAATAACTTTAACGAGCGGACGAACATTATCAACTGCTTTAATAAAAACCTCTAAAGGATCTTTATTCATTTTTTTCTCAATTATATCGAAAGCATTATAAACGATTTTTTCAGCAATACTTTTTTTCCCGTCTTTCATAACAGAATTGATAAATTTGCTTAAAACAACACTTTTAAACTTTGGATCTGGAAGTACTTTTCTTTCTATAACTTTACGTCTTCTTGACATCTATTTCCTCCAATTATTTCTTTGGTCGCTTTGTACCGTATTTAGAACGAGAAACTTTTCTGTTATCTACACCATTAACGTCTAAAGCTCCACGTACAATATGATATCTAACACCGGGTAAATCCTTAACACGACCGCCTCTAACTAATACCATAGAGTGTTCTTGTAAGTTATGACCCTCACCCGGGATATAAGCGGTAATTTCAAATCCATTTGTTAAACGAACTCTGGCAACTTTACGTAACGCTGAGTTAGGTTTTTTAGGTGTTGTTGTATAAACTCTTGTACAGACGCCACGTCTTTGAGGACATGCTTCTAAGGCACGATTCTTCTTTTTTTTCTTAATACGAGTTCTTCCTTTTCGTATTAGTTGGTTAATTGTTGGCACAATTTACCTCCATTTTATTTTATTTTTTTTAAAAATCAAGAAGCTCATCTAATGATTCTTCTTCTTCAGTATGGGCAAGTTGATTCACTATTTCTTTTAGTGTTTTCCCTTGCTCAACAAGTTTGTTAACTTGTTGGTTATACACCTTTGTACCTGTTCCTACTGGTATTCTATGACCTAAGATTATACTTTCTTTCAAACCAACAAGGTTATCCACTTTCCCTTCAATTGAAGCTTGAGTGAGAATTTTTGTTGTTTCTTGGAATGATGCTGAAGAAAGCCAACTTTCTGTAAGTAACGAAGATTTTGTTATACCGAGCAATAGTTGCTCAAAAGTAGCTCCGTTTCCGCCACTTTCTTCAATTTTGGCATTTTCCTCCATTACTTTTGTTTTATCAACAACTTCACCTTCCAAGAATAAAGTATATCCGGGATCGACTATTTTAACTTTTTTCATCATTTGGCGGATAATAACACCTATATGTTTGTCATCAATTTTCACGCCTTGTTTTCTATAAACTTCTTGAATTTCATTGAGGATTAATTTTTGAGCAGCTTTAATACCTTTCGCTTTTAATACATCCTGAGGATCAAGAGGTCCGTCAGATAAAGGATCTCCACTTTCTACAATATCATTTTGGTGAACAATAATTCGTTTACCTTTAGAAATTATATACTTTTTCTCAATCCCTGAATCTGAAGTCACGTATATTGCTCGACCTAATTTAGTCAAGTCTCCAATTGTTATTTTGCCATCAATTTCCGTGACAACCGCTTTATTCTTCGGGATTCGAGCTTCGAATAGCTCTTGAACTTTAGGTAAACCACCGGTAATATCATGTTGTTTAACAGTAACTCGGGTTGATTTTCCGAGAATATCTCCCGGATAAATATAAGCACCGTCATTAGTTTCAACTTTCATTCCGGTAGGCAAAAGAACCATTTCTTTTCTTCCATCGACTGTATGAATTCGCATTTGAGCCTGCAAACTTTTATCAATAGAATCAATAATAATGATCTCTCTGGTTCCGGTAATATCGTTAAATTCTTCTCTAAATGTTACATCTTTAACAAAGTTTTCGAATTTAATTGTACCTTCTGATGTTGCCAAAACCGGATTAATGTATGGGTCCCATGAGAATAATTTTGTGTTTTTTACTACCTTATCACCATCTTTAACAAAGATGGTAGAGCCATATTCCACTTTTAAGTTCTCAAGAACTTTAGTCGGATCTGTTTCATCCACAATTGAAATATGTCCCAGATAGGTAATGGAAACTACTTCATTATTTTTATTTATGACAGTATTCATTCTTTCCATTTTGATAATACCGTCGTAACTTGCATCAACTTGAGCAGATTCAATATCTGTACCGGTTGCCCCTCCAATATGGAAAGTTCTAAGTGTCAATTGCGTTCCCGGTTCTCCAATTGATTGAGCTGCAATAATACCAACCGGCTCGCCAATTTTAACTTTTTTCTGATTGGCAAGATTTCTACCGTAGCATTTTGCACAAATTCCGTGTACTGTTTCGCAAGTAAGAACCGAACGTATTTTTACGGTACTGATTCCATGTTTTTCGATCAATTCAGCTTTCTCGTCACTAATCTCTTCACCAATTGGAACAAGGATTGATTCTGAAATAGGGTCAATTATATCCTCGGCAGCAACACGTCCTTTTATTCTATCAGCTAGAGATTCTACAATTTCCAAACCCTCTTTCAAGGCAGAAATTTCTATACCTTCAATAGTACCGCAATCTTCTTCTGTAATAATTGCATTTTGAGCAACATCAACCAATCTTCTTGTAAGATAACCGGCATCCGCAGTTTTCAAGGCTGTATCGGCAAGACCTTTTCTCGCACCGTGAGTAGAAATGAAGTACTCGGTAACATCCAATCCATCCAAAAAGTTAGACTTAATTGGAGTTTCAATAACTTCTCCACCTGATCCGCCTTTGGAAGGTTTATCCATTAAACCACGCATTCCACCCAATTGTTTAATTTGATCTTTACCACCACGAGCTCCGGAAATATACATCATATAAATGGAGTTGAACCCATCATTATCTTTTACCAAAGCATCCATTAGAACATCTGTTACTTCTTCTGTCGCTAATTTCCATTTATCAACAACACGGTTGTAACGTTCCAATTCTGTGATACCACCATTCATATAGGTCTCTATAATTTCTTCAACATCGCTTTGAGTTTTATTTATAATTTCATCTTTTTCAGGTGGAATTATTACGTCCCACGCACTAAAAGTAACACCGGCTTTTGTTGCGTATTTATATCCTAAATCTTTAATCTCATCTAAAAATGCTGCTGTTCTAAATTGTCCAACTTTATGGAAAGATTCGATAGCTAAATCATTAAGATCACCTTTCGCAATCACTTTATTAACAAAAGAAATTTCTTTAGGAATGATCTGATTGAAAATAACTCGTCCAACTGTTGTAACAATCCATTTACCATCAACTTTTAAACGAACCCAGGAATGAATGTCAAAATTACGCCCTTCAATCTCCGAACCTTTTCGATTATATTTCATTTCAGCAGAATCATAAGCAAAAACTACTTCTTCTGAACTACCAAAATACGGGATACGATCTCCTTCTTTTGGTTTAGCATATCTTTGAGCAGTAATATAATAGATTCCGAGAACAATATCTTGTCCCGGAGCCATAGCTAATTTACCACTGGAAGGGAGCAAGAGATTTCTTGATGATAACATTAATACACGAGCTTCCATTCTGGCTTCTTCGGTCAAAGGAACATAAACACCCATTTGGTCACCGTCAAAATCCGCATTAAACGGTTTACATGCCAAAGGATGAAGTTTGATTGACTTATCTTCCGTTAAGACAGGCATAAATGCTTGTACACCAAGTCGATGCAAAGTTGGAGCACGGTTCAATAAAACCGGATAGTCTTTAATTACATCTTCAAGAATTTTCCAAATTTCAGGTTGTTTCTTTTCGACAATTTTCTTCGCAACATTATCTTTCTCGGCTTGTCCAAGCTCTTCAATTCTTTGAATAAGAAAAGGTTTGAATAATTCAAGAGCCATTTCTTTAGGAAGCCCGCACTGATGTAATTTTAATTCAGGACCAACAGTAATAACCGAGCGTCCGGAATAATCAACACGTTTTCCTAACAAGTTTTGTCTAAATCTACCTTGTTTACCACTTAATTGATCAGTTAAAGATTTTAATGCTCTATTCCCACGACCTTTAACCGGTCTTGATTTTCTTGAGTTATCAAGTAAAGCATCAACAGCTTCCTGGAGCATTCTTTTTTCATTTCTAAGAATAACTTCCGGAGCTTTAATTTCTAAAAGTCCTTTTAGACGGTTATTTCGAGTAATCACACGTCTATAAAGATCATTAAAATCAGCTGTCGCAAATCTTCCACCTTCAAGTGGGACTAATGGACGTAAAGTCGGAGGCAAAACAGGTAAAACCTCTAAAATCATCCAACTGGGATTATTCCCGGATTTAAGGAATGCTGCAACAATTTTCAATCTTTTAATTGCAGCTTGTTTCTTAATTTTGGATGTTTCCATCTTAATCATTGTACGAAGATTCATTTCCTCGGCTTCGAGGTCGATTTCTTCCAATAATTCTTTTATAGCTTCCGCACCAATTCTTGCTTTGAAGTTTGGTCCGACTTTATCTCTAATTTCATAATATTCGTCTGAATCTATTAAATCTTTTTTATCGTAATCACTATCTCCGGGATCAACGACAATATAAGATTCAAAGTATAAAACGCGTTCTAATTTTCTAATACTTAGATCAAGTAAAGTTCCAATTTTACTTGGAGCACTTTTTACAAACCAAATATGAGAAACCGGCACTGCAAGTTCAATATGCCCCATTCTGTAACGACGTACGCGAGAAGTTGTTACTTCAACACCGCATCTATCACAGATAGTACCTTTAAAGCGTTTTTTCTTATATTTACCACAACTACATTCGTAATCTTTTTCCGGTCCAAAAATTCTTTCGCAAAAAAGGCCTTCTTTTTCCGGTTTAAGTGTACGATAATTTAATGTATCAGGTTTTGTAACTTCGCCATAAGACCATTCTCTAATTGCATCCGGAGAAGCTAATTTAATACGTACTTTATCGTAATGTTCTACTTTTTTAATTCGCTTGATTTCTCGTATCACTGAGAAAACCTCCGTTATTCATCTTCATCGGCAATAAAATCAATATTGAAGCACAACGACTTCAATTCACTTACTAGGACATTAAATGATTCAGGTATTCCTGCTTTAGGAATAGGTTGGTTGTTTGTAATTGCTTTAAACGCATTTGTTCTGCCATCAACATCATCGGATTTAATTGTCAACATTTCCTCCAACAATCTTGAAGCACCATAAGCTTCTAACGCCCAAACTTCCATTTCTCCAAGTCTTTGCCCACCATGTTGAGCTTTACCACCTAATGGTTGTTGAGTTATTAAAGAATAAGGTCCTGTAGATCTTGCATGCATTTTATCAGCCACGAGGTGGTTTAATTTAAGCATATACATAATTCCAACAGTTACTCGTTCTTTGAATCTTTCGCCTGATTTACCATCATAAAGGACAAATTTTCCATCTTTTGGTAAGTTAGCTTTAGCCATTTCTTCATCAATATCAGACATTTTAGCACCGTCAAACACCGGAGTTTCTACGTGGAACCCTAAAGTTTTCGCAGCCATTCCAAGGTGAGTTTCCATGATTTGTCCGATATTCATACGTGAAGGCACACCAAGCGGATTCAATATAATATCAACACCGGTTCCATCTTCAAGGAACGGCATATCTTCAATAGGGCTGATTCTGGAAATAACACCTTTGTTACCATGACGACCAGCCATTTTATCACCAACTTGGATTTTTCTTTTTTTAGCGATATACACTTTAACCATTTTACGAACTCCGTAAGGAAGTTCATCACCATGTTTCAAGCGATCTTTATTTTTCTTAAAAATATTTTCATTTTGTTCGTTCGCCTTTCTAACCTTCAAAATAATTTCTGTATAAATTTTGTGGTTAACATCCGAATCTTCAACAAAATCGAAATTTAGATTTAAATTTTTAAAATTAATTTTCTTCAAATCTTGTTCGGTAATTGTCTTCCCTGCTTCAAGATAAAACATACCTGTTTTCGCATCAACGATATTTTTTACTTTTTGACCGATCAAATAACGAGAAAGTTTATTTTTAAGATATTTTTCAACTCGTTTTTTTCTTTCGTCAAATTCTGATTTTAGTTGCTTAATTTGTTCTTTTCTTTCTTCTTCAAAATCTTGCATTTCTTCAAGTCTTGAGAAAACTTTAACATCAATAACAACACCTTCCATACCGGGTTTAGCTTTTAAGGATGAGTCTGTAAAATCGCCGGCTCTATCGCCAAAAAGAGCTCTCATTAAATTCTCTTCGGGAGAAGGATCAATGTCCACACTTTTGGGAGTAATCTTACCAACAATAATATCGCCGGGTCTTATTACCGAACCAACTCTAATCACACCTGTTTTATCAAGATTTCTTAAAGCATTAACAGGAACATTAGGGATATCATAAGCAAGTTCTTCTTTACCGTTCTTAACATTTCTAACCAGAACTTCTTGTTCATCAATATAAATAGATGTTAACAGATCTTCTCGAGCAACACGTTCACTCAAAATAATCGCATCTTCATAATTATATCCATACCAAGGCAAGAAAGCTACAATCAGATTTTGACCTAAAGCCAAAGTATCTTTATCAATACAAGGGCCATCTGAGATTGGATCGCCTTTTTTAACCATCTGTCCCGGTCTTACAATTGGACGTTGATTGATACTAGTATCCTGATTTGATCTAAAAAACTTAGTTAAATATATTCTATTTTCTATTCCGAGATCAAGTGCTTCTTCTTCCGTATCTAACCTTTTCAGTTGGATATAAGATGAAGTTGCTTCTTCAACTATAGCATCAAAAGGAGCAGTCCTAGCGTCACCACTTTGTTTCGCTACCACTTTTTCCATACCGGTTCCAACAATTGGTTTATTTGGAAACAATAACGGCACAGCCTGACGTTGCATGTTTGCACCCATCAAAGCTCTATTTCCTGCATCGTGTTCTAAAAAAGGAACTAACGCTGCCGAAACCGAAATCATTTGTTGTGGAGAAATATCTATGAATTGAACTTCTTTTGGTCCAACCTGAATAAATTCACCTTTTTTTCTCGCAAAAACAAGATTTGTAGAAATTTCCAAATCATCATTAATCGGAATATCTGCTTGAGCGATTATATAATTATCTTCTTCTGCAGGATCTAAATAAACAACTTCTCGCGTCAATTTACCATCAGTTACACGAAAATAAGGAGTTTCAAGAAATCCCATATCATTTATAGTTGCATAAGAAGCCGGTGAAGTTAATAATCCGATATTTGGGCCTTCCGGAGTTTCAATAGGACAAATTCTCCCATAATGAGAATAATGCACATCTCGAACTTCAAATCCCGCTCTTTCGCGAGTCAAACCGCCAGGTCCTAAAGCAGAAAGTCGTCTTTTATGAGTCAAAGCTGCTAACGGATTTGTTTGCTCCATGAATTGAGACAATTGTCCTGTTAAGAAAAACGATTGAATCACACCAATAAGAGCATTTGTATTAATTAAATCATGGACAGTAGCTTCATCAGAGTTAGTTATTGACATTCGTTCAACGGCAATTCTAGCTATTCTTGCCATTCCGCTTTTATATTGTTCCGCCAATAATTCTCCGACTGTTCTGATTCTTCTATTAGCCAAATGATCAATATCATCAACAGAATCAACACCTTTAACTATATCTATAATTTTAAATATAATTGCCAGGATATCTGTTTTTGTTAAGGTCAATTTGGATTTATCTACGTCAATTTTTAATCTAGAGTTTATTTTATGTCGTCCGACTTGACCGAGATTGTATCTTTTTTCATTAAAGAACATTCTTTGAACTAAATCATAAGCTTCGTCAACGGTTGGTTTTTCACCCGGTCGGATTAAATGATATATTTTTTTGAGAGCTTCATCCCTATCGTTAGTAGGATCTTTTGCTAAAGTTGCATGCAAAATTTTACGTTCAATTTCGTAACCTTCGGCAACAACACTAATCTCCTTTATATCATATTCTTGCAATTCTTTGATAATTTCTTCGTCAATAATGGTTAATTGTTCAACAATTTCTTCGCCGTTAATCGGATCAAAAATTGCGTCGAAAGTGTATCTATCTTTAGAATTTTCTAATGAAATTGTTTCACTTTTCAAAAACTGATTTCTTAAATCTAAGTTTGAAGAAATCCCCAGACTTCTTAAGAAAACCGTTACAGGTACTTTTCTTTTTTTATCAATATGAAGATACATCGTTTCATGTACATCTAATGTAAATTCTAACCAAGATCCTGACTGTGGAATAACTTTTCCAGAATAGATCATATTACCGGTAACATGTTTTTCTTTTGTGAAGAAAACTCCCGGAGAACGGTGAAGCTGACTGATTATAACTCGTTCTGCTCCATTAATTATGAATGTACCTCGATTCGTAACTAATGGCAATTCGCCTAAAAAAACTTCCTGTTCAATTATGTTCTTTTCTCTTTTTTCTCCTGTACTTTTCAGGACTTCATCATCATAAACAGTCAACCTAAGAGTTGCCTTTATTGGAGCTTGATATGATAAATTACGTTCCAAACACTCTTGTTCGGAATATTTTTCTTTGAGAACCTTATAGCTGATGTATTCCAAAAGGTAATTACCTTTTGCATCTTCTATAGGAAATATTTCCTTAAATACTTGCTGAAGACCAGAATCCTTTCTTTTGCTTGGATGAATATCTTTTTGCAAAAATTTCTTGAAAGTACCAACTTGCATATCCAATAAATCAGGGATATTTACAATTGGCAAATTAAGCCTTTCAGCTCTTTTTTGGACTCTGGAATAACTTTTGATCTTTTCCAAAAGACTACTCCCCTTTTAATGTGAAAAAAAGCGAATCACTAAATTCGCTTGGGTTATTTTTCTTCCCGAAAAAGCAAAAAAAGTGGGAAATAAAGATTCTCCCACTTTATATTTTTTTGATAATTTACTTAACTTCAACGCTGGCACCAGCATCTTCAAGTTGTTTTTTTACACTTTCAGCTTCTTCTTTAGAAACTTTTTCAACAACCGGTTTAGGGAATGTATCAACAACTTCTTTAGCTTCTTTCAAACCTAATTTTGTAATACCCCTAACAGCTTTGATAACTTGGATTTTTTTAGATCCAATACCTGTTAAAATTACGTCAAATTCTGTTTGTTCTGCAGCAGCTTCAGCTGGTGCAGCGGCTGCAACTGCAACAGGAGCAGCAGCACTAACGCCGAAAATTTCTTCTAATTCTTTAACTAATTCTGAGAGTTCTAAAACGCTCATTTCTTTAATAATATCGATGACTTGTTGTTTTTTATCAGCCATTATTCCTCCAAATGAAATAACTATTTTTTAATTTTCTTCAGCCTGCTTTTTGGCTATCGCATCTACAACAGAAACTACCTGTCGTACCATTCCGTTTAATACACCAACAAAATTTGAAATTGGGGCATTAAATCCGTATAATATTTTAGTAAGCAATACTTCTTTTGAAGGAAGTTTTGCATATTTTTCTAAAGTTGTAATATCTATTAACTTTCCGTCAATATATCCTGCTTTAAATGAAGGGAATTCTTTTTTTCCCATAACTTCTTTTTTGAATTTTGCTAGTTCTCTGGCTGGTGAAACTTCATCAACTTTTGAAATAGCAATAGCAGTGGGACCTACTAATTCATCATCAAGTGCTGTTACTCCCAAATCATTCAAAGCAATTTTAATGAAAGTATTTTTTGAAACAAAATAATCAACGTCCGCTCCACGCATTCGGTTACGTAATTGACTTACTTCTTCAATATCGATACCTTTGTAATCAATTAAAACAATTGATTTAGCATCTTTTAATCTTTCGGTAATTGTTTGAACTTTCTTTTGTTTATAAGGTTGAGCCATAGGAATCTCCTTATTTCTTTGCTTCGAGAGCTGTATTAGCGACATTTAACTTAATTCCGGGTCCCATTGTAGTTGTGATACTAATATTTTTTATATATGTACCTTTAACTGTTGCCGGACGTTCACGCAAAATAGCACTTACAATTGTTAAAATATTCTCTTTAAGCTTTTCAATATCGAAGCTTTTTTTACCAGCCGGAATATGAAGATTACCGAATTTATCCACTCGATATTCTACTTTTCCACCTTTTGAATCCTTTACCGCTTTTGCTACATCCATTGTAACAGTACCAACTTTAGGATTGGGCATTAATCCTCTCGGACCTAAAATCCTTCCTAATCTACCAATTTTTCCCATTAAGGTTGGTAATGATATTGCTACATCGAATTTAAGCCAACCGCCTTGAATTTTCTCAACGAGATCATTCATTCCAACAAAGTCAGCTCCAGCCTGTCTAGCTTCTTCAGCTTTATCGCCTTCAGCAAAAACAAGCACAACTTTGTTTTTTCCGGTTCCATGCGGTAAAATAAGCGAATTACGAATCTGCTGATCCGCTTTTCGAGGGTCAACACCTAAATTGAAATGAACTTCAACAGTTTCATCGAATTTAGCTGAAGGAATTTCTTTCAGCAATTCTAGACCTTTGTCAAAATCATAAGCAATATTGTGGTCGATCATCTCATACGCTTTTTGATACCGTTTACTTTTTTTCATCGACACTCCTCATTAGTTTATCTCCTGCGGAATTCCGGGTGATTATCCTTTGATTTCCACACCCATACTTCGTGCAGTACCTTCGATCATACGCATAGCTGATTCTATGGTATAACTATTAAGGTCTTTTTCTTTTATATTGGCAATTTTCTTTACTTGTTCTTTAGTAATTTTACCAATTTTATTTTTATTTGGTTCACCTGAGCCTTTAGCTAAGCCAGCTTCTTTTTTAATTAAAACTGATGCAGGCGGTGTTTTTATGTCAAATGTAAAATTTTTCTTTTTATCAACATAAATAACTACAGGAAAAATCATTCCCGGAGAATCTTTTGTTTTATCGTTAAATTGACGACAAAAATCTCCAATATTTACTCCTGCTTGACCAAGAGCGGGTCCAACCGGAGGAGCCGGGGTAGCTTTTCCTGCTGGTAATTGCAATTTAACCATTTTCTCAAATTCTTTAGGTTTTGCCATAATATCCTCTATTTTATTTAATAATTTCTATTTGATCAACAGCCACTTCGACCGGGGTTACTCTTCCGAAGACTGTTACATTAACTATCATTTTCTTTGAATCTTTATCAAAGCTCTCCACCAAACCTTCAAAATCCATAAAAGGACCTGAAGAAATTTTAACTAAATCACCAGGGAAAAAATCATAAGAAGCTATATCTGTTTTATCTCTATCCGCAATACCGAGAAGTCGGTTAACTTCAGATTCGGAAAGAGGAACAGCTTTTTTGCCGGTACCAAGGAAATTAGTAACTCCCGGTATGCGTAATATATAATTAAAAACTTCCTGAGTAAGATCCGCTTCTATTATAATATAGCTGTTAAATATTTTTTTCTCACGTTCAGTTTTTTTGCCATCTTTAATATGATAAGTTTTTTGAGTGGGAATTAACATACGCCCAATTTTATCTTCCAATGCTGTATTTTTAATTCCACGCTCAATAGTTTCTTTAATCTTACCTTCTTGAGCGGCAAACGTATGAACTACATACCATTTCATTAAATTATCCTTTAAATAAAACTAAACGAACTAAAAGTGAAAATACAGAATCAATCACGGATAAAAGGATTGCAACTATTGACGAGATAATAACAACAACTGTTGTACCTTCTTTTAAGTCAGCCATAGTTGGCCAGCTTACAAATTTTAATTCCTTTACTACGTCTCTGTAAAATTTTGCTATTTTCTTGAACATAATTCCTCTTTCATCTTATCGTAAAAAGTCAGTAGTAAATTTTACTACTGACATTGTGGCAGGACAGGCAGGACTTGAACCCGCAACCCTCGGTTTTGGAGACCGATGCTCTACCAATTGAGCTACTATCCTATAAATTTATCTTGTTTGTTTATGTGCTGTGTGTTTTCGACAAGTAGGACAATATTTTTTATATTCAACTCTACCCGGATGTAATTTTTTATTTTTTGTTGTAGAATAATTTCTATTCTTACAAACCTGACATTCTAAAGTAATTATATCTCTCATTTTATCAGCCTTATTCTATAATCTCAGAAACAACACCGGCACCAACAGTTCTTCCACCTTCACGAATAGCAAAGCGGAGACCTTTTTCCATAGCGATTTTTTTGATTAAATCAGCTTCAATTGTAACGTTATCACCAGGCATAACC
>JAMOQM010000042.1 GCA_027064005.1 Candidatus Cloacimonadota bacterium
TCAAGTTTTGTTAGAAATAAAAAGAGTGCCGAAAAGTGCAAGCGATGAAGCATTCGAAGCAAGATTTCAAGAAACAATCAAACAAGTAACTTCTTACAAAACAGGTGAATATAAAGATTATACAGCCATTGCCGTTTGTTTCAGAGGAAATAAAGATTATAAAATGAAAATTGGTTGAATTGGTTGAATTGGAGAAATTTGAAGTTGATAATCCAAATTGTCGCTCGGGTACAAGATTAGATACAAAAAAAGCAAAAGGTATAAAACCAATTGCTTTTTTTGATTTATTTTTTTACTTAGAATTTATATCCGGCACCAAAACTAAATGCGAAAACATCTAAATGATGGGTTCCCGGCATATTTCCGTTTGCAAGAACAAATTTGATATTTCGGTCAGCACCAAAAAGATATTCAGTACCAAAATCAATATTTAATTTATTATTAATTTTATATCCGAAACCTATTGTTCCGACATTATTTGTTGAAGATGGAAATAAAATACTAATCCTGTCATCCGTCGCAGGAGCCGGATCATAATAGTAGCCGCATCTTAAAGCCAATTTATCAGTAGTTTTGTATTCCATTCCAAATCTGATTTGAGTTGCATCTTCCCATTCCAATACAAATGTATCATCGCCGGTAGCACCGGTAACCGCTGACCAAACGTCATTATCAAAATCAGTTTTGAATCTATCTTCGCTATCTGACCATTGACTAAATTGGAAATCGGCATTAATTGTTAATCTGTCAGTTGGTTTTGCAGATAATCCGGCACCAAGCCACATTGGCCAAGCAACATCACGAGTAAAATCACTTTTTGCAGGACCACCGGCACCCGTCATTGCGAGATTTTCGGCATCACCTTTCATTTTTACAGTTGTTTTTGTTCTGAAAGCTGTTCCTAAAGAAATAGATTTTGTGATATGGAAAAGTCCGCTAATTGTAATTCCGTATCCTAAACCTGTAGAAGTCTCAGAATATTGGAAAGATGTTGGAGTTTCCGGAATTCCGTCACCATCAGTATCTAGAGTAACATTTGATGGACGCTTGATTTCAAAACTTCCGTACATAATATTCATAGCAATACCGATAGAAAACGAGTTAAAATTGTAAGCTGCGGCAGGAGAAAAATTGATTACGCCAATTTTAGTTAACCATTTTTGTTCTTTACCATTGCTTAACACAAGTAAATCTTTACCATCATATTCGGTTCCAAGTCCGGCTGGTACATAAACACCAAATCCTAAAGCAAGATTATTTATTCTATGGTTAATAAATATATTTGGACTAACAAAATGATTTGTTTTTGTCTTTGCATCCACATCAAACATTCCGGCAGGATATCCAAAATCTTCTGAACTTGTTTTGTAAGAACCAATTGGTATTACATCAGCAAAAGATATATTTGCGGAACTTTCTTGATTTGCCAATCCGGCAGGATTCCAATATAGAGCTGTTGCATCATCGGCTTGTCCTAAAAATGCCCCACCCATTGCAAAAGATTTTGGCCCGACACTATTGAGACTTAATCCGTTTGAAAATAGATTGATTGTGAGAATAAGTAAAAACACCGTCAATAATGCTAATTTGTTCATTCTTTTCATAATAACTCCTTGTGTTATTTTTTTCTCTTAATAAATCCTTATTTTCCAATAATGAATCAGATTCATTTTCCTATTATTTATGTAAAGATATTTTTTTTTTGATTGTCGAAAAATTTGCCAGTATAAATATTTTATCTAATGAATTTATTGACAGCTAATAAGCAAATTTAGGGTTGATGGAAAAGGAGTAATTTTATGATATATGAGGATTTAACCTATATTGTTATTGATAAGAATAAAAAAGTTGATAATTTCAAAGAGTTTATTTTAAAGCATTCTTCAATCAAATTTGTCTCATTCTTTGGAATTGATTTTCCGGGAAATGATACTGATGAAAAAATTCCCATCGAATATTTTTTGAAAAATATGGAATCAATTTTTAACGGTGGAATTCAAACTGACGGTTCTTAGGTAAATCTTCCCGGAATTGCCGAACTGAGTGATGCAAAAGTGGAATTTATCATTGATTTTGAAAGTAAATGGGTAATAGATTATAATTTTGATTTTTTAGATAATAACAGTCATCCGATTGGTACCATTAAAATCCCTGTTTTTTTCAAACATCATAATGATTATTATTGTTCACGTTCTGTTTTAAAAAACAGTTTGGCATACGTAAAATCTGAGTTGATGACTATTTTTCAATCAAAAAAAGATATTTGCGAATATTATGGTATCCATTTTGATGAGATTAAAGACATATATTTTACACTCGGAACAGAATTGGAATTTTGGGTACGAACCCCGGCTGATGTAATTTCGGTCGATGAATTATTAGTTACTCAACAATTAAAAGAATCTTATTGGAAAAGAACTAAAGGCCAAGTTAGAAAAGCTATGGAAGAAAGTTTGATAATGCTTCAACTTTACGGTTTAGAACCTGAAATGGGACACAAAGAAGTTGGCGGTGTAAAAGGAAAGATTTCCCACGATGGAAGTTTGCATGATGTAATGGAACAATTGGAAATTGATTGGACTTACAATGTACCTTTACAAACTGCCGATAATGAACTTTTGGCACGCATCATTATTAAAGAGGTTTTCAGAAAAAATGGTTTGGAAGTTACTTTTGATGCTAAACCTGTTGAAAATGTCGCAGGTTCAGGGGAACACATGCACGTTGGTTTTGGTTTGGAACTGAATAATGGGAAAAAAATAAATCTATTTGCGACTCATCATAAAAATCATTATCTCGCTTCTTTTGGTTATGGTGCTTTGATGGGTTTATTGAAAAATTGGTACGCAATTAACCCTCTTGTAACTCATTCAATTGATGGATTAAATAGGTTAAAACCCGGTTTTGAATCGCCGATTTGCGTTGTTTCATCATTAGGGGTATCTCCTGAAAATTCTTCTCGAAACAGATCTGTGCTAATTGGTTTGGTACGTTCGAAAAATCCTCTCGGAGTAAGATTTGAAGTTAGAGCTCCGAATCCGCATACAAATACTTATTTAAGTGCTTCGGGATTTTATTTGGCAATGTTGGATGGAATCAAATATTCTTTAGGAAA
>JAMOQM010000043.1 GCA_027064005.1 Candidatus Cloacimonadota bacterium
ATTTCCCCTAATTCTAAGTTTTCTTTCTTATTAGCCATTTGTAACTCCTTTATTTTTTTTCTTTTTACATTGAGTTAACAAATGGCTTTTTTGCCAATTTTTTTACACCAAATTTTGGGACGTTATCATTAACAGTAAAAATAATGTAAAGAAATATATAAAGAATACCTCGAAAAATAAAAAAAGGATTTACTTTTTACAGCTCATGGCTGACTCAGGATTTAAATTGAGAAAAATAAATCAAGGAGGCAACCATGAAATAAATTATGGAGTTATTAAAAAAAGTGTTAACAGAAAGTCCAGAAAAAAGTAGGAGAGAATTGGTGAATATTTATAATTCATTACTTGAAATTGAGCGGGATGAATATCTTCAGCGAGGATTTTATGAACGCAAAGTTACAGATTTTAAAGATTACAGAAATGGCTATAAAGCAAGATCATTAAATACTTGTTTTGGCAAATTAGAATTATCTAAACCACAGACACGTGCGGGATTTGAAAGTAAATTCTTTGATCGCTATCAGCGGAGTGAACAATCAATAATAACAGCATGTGCTGAAATGTATTTAAACGGGGTTTCAACTAGAAAAGTAAGTAAATTAGGTGAAAATGTTTTTGGTGCAACAGTAAGCCCTGCAACAATTTCTAATTATACAAAAGTCCTTGATGAAGCGGTAAATATCTGGCGTAATCTCCCCTTATGCTCATATTATAAATATTTATTTGTAGATGCGACCTATCTAAAAGTAAGAGAAAATAATCGAGTTGTTTCTAAAGCTGTGTATATTGCAATAGGAATAACTGAAGAAGGCAAATATATAATTTTGGGATTTACTGTTCTTGGAGAAGAGTCAGAAGACAATTGGAAAACTTTCTTTAACCATTTAAAAAATCGTGGTTTAAGGAAAATAGATTTAATAATTTCCGACAAGAATAAAGGTCTTGTCGCAGCAATTAATAAGTCTTTCTTAGATACAGAATGGCAACGTTGTGTTTTTCATTTTACAAAGAATTTTCTAGAGAAAGTACCCCCAAAAAAGAAAACAGAATTCAAAGATAGAATAGGTTTAATCTTTGCTCAACTTACAAAAGAAGAATGCCGTAAAGAAGGAAATAAACAAATCTTATATTTTGAAGCAAATGGTTATGAAGAAATAGCAGATTATCTTGAAGAAGCTTTAGAGGAAATAATTGTTTATAAAGGATTTAATGAAAAACATTGGAAGAAAATCAGAACTACAAATAAATTAGAGAGGTTAAATGAAGAGGTAAAACGTAGAACAAAAATAATTAGAATTTTTCCTAACATTGAATCGGTGACAAGATGTGTTGGGTATCTTTTGAGAGAAACTGATGAAAAATAGATGAATGGGAATATCGTATTTTGAAAAAGTTTGTGAGTCGAAATGAGTAATTTACAGAAAAAACTTTACATAACTGAGAATTGGGGATCTGAAAACTATTTGACAGCATTTTCTCAAATAAATAAGTTGAAGTAATTAATATATAAAAGTTTGATATGGGGTTTGGCTAAAAATATTTGGATTTAGAAGTAATACACTCTTTTTTAGGAAAAATAAAAAAGAAAATATTGAGGGGAATATGAAAAAAATTGTATTGATGTTTATTGTTTTGAGTTTACTATCAAGTTGTAAAATTTCGGATTTTTTTAAGAAAAAGGAAAAGGATAAAGCTAATCTAAGTAAAGAGTATAACATAACTGTACCGGTTACAGTTTCAAAATCCACAAAAACTACTTTAATAAAATATATCAAAACAAGCGGAATTGCGGAAGCTGTTTCCAAAACAGATATTATTGCTCAAGTAAGTGGAGCAATAGACTCTATTTATGTAGACGATAATAGCTTTGTAAAATCAAATAATAAAATAATGGAAATTGACAGAAGTAATATTTTGCTGGATATCAAACAGGCAAAGCTTGAATACGATAAGGCAACATCCGAATATGAAGCGTGGAAAAGTCTCAAAAATAACCTTTCTGATAAACAACTTAAGTTGCAAACAGGTTTGATTCAAAAAGAATTACAATTGCAAAAATTACAAATAGCTTTGGAGAAATCAACGATAAAAGCTCCGTTTTCAGGTATTATTTATAATATGAATTTTGTTAAAGGCAAATATATTTCTGCCGGGGAAAATTTATTTTCAATAATTAATAATGATAAAATGATTATTAAAGTAAATGCGTTAGAGTCTGAGATAAATAGAATAAGGATTGGAAGTAATGTAATTGTAAAATTTTCAGCAATTACCGAAAAGCTTTATAAGGGAACAGTTGAATCTATTTCGCCATCTATAAATCAAGATACTCACAGCTGTGAAGTAACCATAAAAGTAATGAATGATGGAAAGATAAAAGATGGAATGTATGCTCAAGTTAAAATCAGTGCTGAAAAATATCCCGAGAAAATATTGGTTTATAAAGATGCTCTTTTAGTTAGAGACGGCAAAAAACTTGTTTTTGCAGTGGAAGATAATAATGCAAAATGGCAATATGTAAAAACCGGTAATGAAAATGAATATTTTATTGAAATAACGAATGGAGTAAAAGATAATCAAGATATTGTGATAAAAGGAAATTTCGCTTTATCTCATGACGCTAAAGTAAAAATAAAAGAAATAATTGAATATGAATCATTGGCTGATAAATTCTAATTATGAAAAACATTTCATTGTTATCCACTCTTTCTTTTGTCATCCTTCCCGATGAATCGGGAATTGAGGATCTAAATTTTGAAAATAGTGTGCAAAAGAGAGATTCCCGTTTTCACGGGAATGACAACGGAGATGGAAGGCAAAAGAGATGGAGTGACAAAACGTTCTTTGTCATCCTTCCCGATGAATCGGGAATCGGGGACTGGAAATTATTTGACAACATTTTCTTAAATAAATATGTTAAAATTCCTGAATATAAGGGGAAGGAAGATTTTTCAGCAAAACTTCTTGTTACGAATTATTGTGAATGGTGGAAAGATGGATATCCTAAAAAATCATATCTAAATATAATTGATCTTAAGAAATTATTGGAGGGAAAATGAAAAAAACAATTATTTTTATAACG
>JAMOQM010000044.1 GCA_027064005.1 Candidatus Cloacimonadota bacterium
ATAAAGAAGTTCACGTACCTGAAAGAGTGGTACCTACTTTTAAATTCTCTCGAGCTTTTAAAAATGAAATCGCTGAAGTTGAAATAGATAAGGTTAAAAAATAAGGAGGAATAATGCCCTGCGGAAAAAAGAAAAAAAGACATAAAATTAAGGCACACAAAAGAAAAAAACAATTAAGAAAGAATCGTCACAAGAAAAAAGGTAAATAAATTCCATTTTTTAGACTCTGTTTTTGCAGAGTCTTTTTTTTATCATATTTTTAAAAAATACTAAGATCCAATTCTTGTGATAACTTCTTTAATACTTCGATTCCTGCGATAGAATTTCCTCGACGATTCAAAGCCGGACCGTAAACGCCAATCCCATATTTTCCCGGAACTGAACACAGTATTCCACCACCAACTCCACTTTTTGCAGGAATCCCAACTTGAATAGCAAAACGCCCCGAGCCGTCATACAAACCACAAGTAACCATAAACGAGTTGATAATTTTAGAAATATGCCGTGATATTATTTCTTCTCCGTTCCAAGGAGCAACTCCGCCATTTGACAATACAGCACCAACTCTGGCAATATCTTTAGAGCTAACCATTATTGAGCATTGTTTAAAGTATAAATCCAAAACATCATTTACATCCCCGGAAATCACACCCAAACTTTTTAAAAAAAAGGCAATTGATCTATTTCTATCTCCGGTCTCCTTTTCCGATTTAAAGACTTTATTATCAACAACCAATTTATTATTACCGGAAATCTTTTTAAAAAAATTAAGTATTTTGGCAAATTTCTCAGAGTTATCTTTTCCTTTTATTAGAGAAGTAATAGCAATTGCTCCGGCATTTATCATTGGATTAAACGGTTTTTTTTTGCTATAAGTTTCCAATTTTATTATGGAATTAAAAGGATCTCCAGTTGGTTCCTTTCCAACTTTAGAAAAAACTTCATCCTCGCCGTTTTCGTTTAAAGCTAGCATCAAAGTAATAATTTTTGAAATTGATTGAATTGTGAACTTAATCCCGGAATCTCCCGCACAATATATTTCATTTTTCTTTATATCATATAAAGAAATCCCTAAATCATCAGGATTAATTTTTGCCAACTCAGGAATATAAGAAGCGACATTCCCATATTCAGACCATTCTCTACTTTGATCAACCAGTTTCTTCAATAACAACTTCATTACTATTCTCCTTAATATATCATAATTTCTAAAAAAATTTCTCCTTGAATCAGGCAATATTTTTCTACAAAAAAAGCGGAAGTTATAAAACCTCCGCTAAATTTATTCATTATTATAATATTATTTATTTATTTTAGCAATTGCATTTTCAGCAGCTTTAATTAGGACAGTTTTTGTTGGAGCAGTGGTTAAAAGAGGATGTGTTCCCACTTGAAGAGAAATCAAATCATAAACAGTAACATTTTTTTGAATAATTAAACCGAGAAGATTGATTAGTTCACCAACTGATTTACCACCATACATTGCTCCGCCGATAACGCTTCCATCTCCGGGAGATACAATTAATTTTACAAATAATTTTGAAGTACCGGGAAGTGTGCCGGGATGACGATCAACGTCGGCAAATTGCCCAACTACATATTCAATTCCGCTATCTTCAGCTGATTTTTCAATTGCACCAGCAGAAGCAAAAGCTGTACCGTTAATTTCAGTTGAGAAAATAGATATTGTCCCTGTAAAATTTCTTTTTACTCTAATTTCACACAAATTATAACCTAAAATTCTAGCTTCGGAAGTTGCTGTTGAAGCAAGCATAATATTGTCAGTTCTGCCGGTGATAAATCCAACTTTCTGTGAACAATCGCCAATAGCGAAAATGTTAGGTCTGCTTGACCTCAAGTAGTTATCAATTCTAATTGCACCTTGACTATTAATTTCAAGGCCGATTTTTTTAGCCAATTCAGAATTTGGTTTATATCCGATAGAAGCAATTACGAGATCCGCATCGATTATTTTTCCATCTGCTAATCTAACACCTTTTACCTTTCCATCTTCGCCAATAATTTCTTGCACTTTAGATTCTGTATATAATTTAACATTAGCATCTCTAATTTCTTTATCAGCAACAATAGCAATATCCTCGGAAAAGGCTTTTGAAAGACAGTATTTTTCCATCTCAATTAAAGAAACCTTTTTGTCTTCAAATTTAGCCAATTGCTCAGCAAATTCAACACCGATAAATCCGCCACCAATTACAACAATATTTTTAGCGTTAACAGTTTTTTGTCTCAAATTTTCAATATAATCATAACTTTTTTTAATATAATAAACACCGTCAAGATCATATCCTTTAATAAATTTCGGAATAGTCGGTGTGGAACCGGTGGCAAAAATCAATCTTTTATAATTAAATTGTTTTCCTGATTCCGTAATAACAATTTTCTCATCAATTTTTACATCTACTACTTTATCAATAATAACTTTTCCGCCTAAATTCACAAATCCTTTTGGCCCCATTGCATTTTTAGACGTATCTTCCAAATCATGAAAGATATAAGGGATTCCACAAGGGACTAAACCTTTTTCTTCCTCTTTAATCATAAGAAAATCTTTACCCTTGTTTTGCTGTAAACCTGTAATTCCGGCAATTATCCCGGAAGGTCCTCCACCAATAATGACAACATCATAGTTTTCCATCATTAACTCCTATTATTTTTTTTATTAAAAAAAGAAATCTTAATTTCCTGTCAATTTTTTTTAAAAAATATTTACAAATATGTACTAAATCATATCAAAATGAGTTCAGACCAATTTATTTTTAAGAAAATGAGTTTAATAACTCACTATAAATCAATGTGTTTTGATAAAAAGTTTGACAGATAAACACCATATTTTTTTTTGGACATAATTTAAGAATCAAGGAAATAAAAAATGACAAGTTTTAATGAATTTGGCCTAA
Organism: Candidatus Cloacimonadota bacterium; assembly: GCA_027064005.1. Lineage (GTDB taxonomy): Bacteria > Cloacimonadota > Cloacimonadia > Cloacimonadales > JAMOQM01 > JAMOQM01. The sequence goes on from JAMOQM010000044.1 coordinate 2,919, forward strand.
AAGACGAAATTTTAACTGCAATCCGGGATTTAGGCTACGTTAGTCCAACTCCTATTCAGGAAAAAATTATACCTATTTTATTGAAAGAAAAAATCGATATCATAGGTTTAGCACAAACTGGGACTGGCAAAACAGCAGCCTTCGGACTCCCTCTCGCGAATAATATCGATATAAATAATAGACAGACTCAAGTGTTGGTTCTATCTCCAACAAGAGAATTATGTATTCAAATAGCTTCAGATATCAAAACTTATACAAAATTTTTACCATCATTATCAACCGTTGCGGTTTACGGTGGTTCTAGTATTGACAGACAAATTCAATCACTTAGAAGAGGTGCTCAAATTATTGTTGCGACTCCCGGTAGAATGAATGACTTATTAAATAGAAGAAATCAAATTGACGTTTCACATTTACAAACATTAGTTTTAGATGAAGCTGATGAAATGTTAAATATGGGATTCAAAGAAGAATTAGATGCCATTTTGGATAGAACTCCGGAAACAAAAAATACTCTTCTTTTCTCCGCAACTATGCCTGCTGATGTATTAAAAATTTCTAAAAATTACATGACAGATCCTCGTGAAGTTGTTGTTGGAAATAAAAACTCCGGTGCTAAAAACGTTGAGCATTTATGCTACACCGTTCGTTCTCGAGATAGATACTTAGCATTAAAAAGAATTGTTGATTCTAATCCTGATATTTATGGAATTATCTTCTGTAAAACAAGAATGGAAACCAAAAATGTTGCGGAAAAACTTCTTGAAGACGGATATAATGTAGATGCCCTTCATGGAGATTTATCTCAATCTCAACGTGAATATGTGATGAATAGATTCCGCATTAAAAATCTTCAATTGGTTATTGCAACTGATGTTGCTGCACGTGGATTAGATGTTAAAGACTTAACTCATATCATTAATTATGATCTTCCTCAAGAGATGTCAACCTACACTCATCGTAGCGGAAGAACAGGCAGAGCCGGAAAAAAAGGAACTTCTATTGTCATAATCAATCTTAGAGAAAAATCTAAAATTCGCAGATTAGAGTATATGTTAAACAAAAAATTTACTTACAAAGATGTTCCAACCGGATTAGAGATTTGTCAAAAACAATTGATGAGCTCAATTGATAAAATGCAAAACATCGAAATTAATCATAAAGAGATTGATCCCTTTCTTCCATCAATTTACGAAAAATTAGAATGGCTTTCACGTGAAGATTTAATCAAGCATTTTGTTTCTGTTGAATTTAACCGATTCTTAGATTATTACAGAAACGCTCCGGATTTAAAACCTGAACGCGAACGTCCTCAACGTGATCGAAGAGACAGAAATGATAGACGCGATCGAAACGATTTTAGAGATAACAGGTCTAGTCGTAGAGATAGCCGTGACAATAGTGATTATTCAACATTGTTCTTTAATATTGGAATTAAAGATGCTATTACTCCGCGTGATTTTATTGGTTTGATTAATCGAAATACTCGTGGTAAAAATATCGAGATCGGACGAATTCAAATTCAGAAATCTTTTTCATTTGTTGATGTAGATTCAGAATATGCAGATTATTTAATTGAACATATTAAAGGTGTTGAATTCCAAGGAAAATCTGTTCATGCAGAAATTTCTACTGCCAGCAAATCAAATAATAGATCTTCAAATAGACGTTCAAGAAATGATTCATCCAGAAATGGAAGATTTAATAACAATAGAGGTAGGAGATAATCTCCTACCCTTTTTAAAATTTAAGGCCTAATCCACCGCCATATTCATTCCTAACAGTATCCTTTTCATCAGAATAATAAGAATAATTTCCACTTACAAACCACTTTTTATAAAAATTATATTTAAATTGTCCAAGATAAGTCTCTGAATCCAAAAGAGGATTATAAAAAGAATCAATAACTTCATTACCTTTTGAATAAGAAGCAACTAATCTTAGTTTTGAATTATCATAAGATTCCATAATTTGAAAAGAAGTCGCTTCTTTTTTATTTGAATCTACAGAGTAGTAATATTTAAAAGTTGAGGTTAGATATTTAAACAGCGTTATATTAATGCCCGGCGTATAAATCATTACAGATTTATTTGGATATAATTTATAAGTTTCAGACATTTGCAAAAAGGAATTATACTTTTTAATTTTAAAATAATTATCATTTACCAAACTATATTTTTCTAAAAAATCAGCATTATCACAAATATTGTATTGCAAAGAACTTGTTAACCAATTTTTTACATCTTTAGAAATCCCAAAAGAAAAAAGGTTATCGTATTTTTTATACCGGTAAAATTTGGAATACCCGGCACTTAACAAAAAAGTTGTTGCTTTGTAAGAAAAACTAAAATTCGAATATTGCCAATAATCTTTTACTTCAATATTATATATCTTTTTTTTGTCTTCAGCTTCAGAAAAAGCCACACTTGCCATAAAAATATCTATTTTATGAAAATTTTTAAACGCTTTATAATGGCGAGAAGTCCCGATTTTATATGTTTTATTTGCTTGAGAATATTGATGAAGGGCAAGTTGATTTTTATATATTTCAGAATAAATCTTTTCAGCAACTTTTGAATTTTTATATTTTTCCAGCAATTTTATAGCTTGAGGATATTTGCCTTCCCAATAATAAACATTTGCGAGTCCAAAAACAGCATCATAATAATCGGGAGTCAATCTTAAAACTATTTTGAAATTCCTTTCCGCTTCAGCATAATTTTTTGTCCAAGAATAGATATAGGCAATTCGTAATCTCGAATCTACATCATCCGGTAAAATATTCTTCTTTAGAAGGGTCAGAGCTTGTTTATAATGTTTTTTAGCAATTAAATCTTGAATATTATCTGCAAATATACTTATCGTAAAAGTTCCAAATAAAACTAATAAAAAACTGATTTTAATTTTTTTCATTTTAATTTCCCGATTGATTCTCCTAATTTCATTAGAGTTTCATAACCTTGATTTGTATTCTTAATTAAATCTTTATCAAATTCAACAACATCTTTTTCAAAAATCACAACTACTGATGAGCCGCCAAATTCAAAATAGCCTTTTTCAGCACCTTTCTGAAAATTAATATTCGGGGTATATGTTTGAATAATACTTCCAATAAAAGTTGCTCCGACATCAACCATTAAAACTTTTCCAAAATATTTTGAATTAATTTCCGTAAATTCTCTTTTATTTCGACAAAAAATCTCCATCTTTTTTCGCAAAGCGAGCGGAGAAACAGAATAATAATCTCCTTTCATTCTTTTTACTGGCGAGGGAATACCTTCTACAGGAAAATGGAATCGATGATAATCGGTCGGGCATAATCTCAAAATTGCCATTGAACCGTCTTTAAATTGATCATACCATTCCGAGTTTCTTAAGAAATCTTTGAATGTATATTTAAATCCTTTCACTCTAAAATTTTGATAAGTTGAAATATTAGGATAAACTAACAATCTCCCATCTCCCGGAGAAATAACGACTTTCTCATCATCGTTAATTTGTCTTGCTGATTTCTTTAATTTTCGGATGAAAAAATCATTAAAGGTCTTAAAATCTTCAATTTCTCCATCAATTTCATCAACCGGAATATTAAAATTTTTAATAAAAGGTCGAATTTTTTTCTTTGATTTTTTCCCTTTCATCAACTTTCCGAACAGATCTGACATAAATTTTCTTTTTGCCATTGTTTCTAAAGAAAGTTTACCGATTGGATTTGAATAAAGCCATCTTAACCAATAAGCACCGGCTATCTTTTCTTCAAAAATCTCTTCCGAATTTCTTTCTTTATATAAAACAATTTCTTTCTTTCTTTTAAATCTCATATTTACCTCAAAGTCTTTTCCTCATAAAATTAGGCAAAAATTAAAAATAAGATTGCGTTAAATACACCGACCAATAAACCAATTAGAGAGCTGAACATCAAAACATATTTATAATATTTGTAAAAATATCCGGATAAAACTGTAACATCTGCTTTCATATCGACAATATCAAGATATTTATGAACTTTATATTTTTCAATAAGATAAGGAATAAAATCCTTGAAAAGTTGCGAAATGAATTCTGATAAAAATGAATGAATTATCTTATCTGCCTCTTCTTTAAAAAATTTAGGAATAAATTTAAAATAATTGTTAAAAGAAAACTTACTTTCATAAAAATCCAAAATAGCTTTCTTCCATTTTCTTGCAATTGAATCTGATTTAATATCATCAACATTTTTAAAATCATACAAATATCCGGAGTATTTTTCCTCTAAAAATTTCATTAATTTTTCTTTAAGTCTATACGCATATCCCGGAGTAAACGGAACCTGTTTTCCAAACAAATATTTTTTTTCTTTAGGAATGAATAAGATGAGATAAACAGAAAATGCAATAAAAAGTGCTAAAGATATATTTATAAGTACAATAATTAATCCAAATATAAAATTCATTAAAAACTTCCTCCGGCACCGCCGCCGCCGCTCGATCCACCTCCGAATCCACCAAATCCGCCAAAACCATCTATTCCGCTTCCGGATCCGCCACCAAATCCTCCGAAATCTCCCGAACCGCGATAAGATCTGCCACCGCCAAAAATTATTAACCAAGGCAAAATTCTACCTTTTGTAATAATCATTAAGAAAATAAAGAATAGTATGGAAAATACTGAACCGGATTTTTTTCTTCGACGTGAAGTTACTCTTTTAACATGAGAAAATTTTGGAAGACCGGTTAAAGAGACATTGAAATTTCTCGCTACTTTAGCCGAAATTGCCGCAACAGTCATTTTTATTGCCGTATTATAATCATCATTTTTTAAATACGGGATCAAGTATTCGTTCCGAACTCGACCGGAATAACTATCAGTAATTATTGATTCAGCTCCATATCCGACTTCAATTCGTACTTTTCGTTGGTTTACCGCCACCATAACCAAAACACCCATATCATCTTTTGACCCGATAAGCCATTTATTATACAGTTCGGTAGCATAATCATTATAATTTTCATTTCCAATATCAGGAATAATTGCAACAGCAATTTCAAAACCTGTTTTTTCTTTTAATTCCGTAATCCATTTTAACAAATCAGTTTTTGTATTTTGAGATAATTTCCCGGCATAATCATTAACCCAACCTTTAGGCTGCGGAAAATTCACTGCTGAGAGTGAAATCATCAAAATCAAAAAGAGAATTGAGAATAATTGCTTTTTAAACTTCATGAAGAATATGTCCCATTTTTACTTTTTTTGTTTCCAAATAGAATTTATTATCTTTCCCGGGATTAATTTCAATTGGAACTCGTTCCACAATCTCTATTCCATAACCTTTTAAACCGATTAATTTTGTAGGATTGTTTGTCAATAAACGCATTTTTCTTATACCGATAGCTTTTAAAATTTGAGCACCGATTCCATAATCTCTCATATCGGCTTTAAAGCCCAATTCTAAGTTCGCTTCAACCGTATCGAATCCATGATCCTGAAGATGATAAGCTTTAATTTTATTTAGAAGCCCAATCCCGCGTCCTTCTTGTTTCATATATAAAATTACGCCTCTCCCCAATTTCTCAATCATTCTAAAAGATTCTTCCAATTGTTGACCACAATCGCATCTAGCGGAGAAAAGAGCATCGCCGGTTAAACATTCAGAATGAACACGGACAAGAACCGGTTCATCACCGGAAATATCTCCTTTGATTAAGGCAACGTGATATTCATCGGTAACCTTGCTGGCAAACCCCAATATTTTGAAATCACCGTATTTAGTGGGGAGTTTTGCTTCAGAAATTTTTTCAACCAAAATTTCGTTTTTACTGCGATATTCTATCAAATCTTGAATTGTAATTATCTTCAAATCATTTTCTTCTGCAAAAAGAATCAAATCGTCCAATCTTGCCATTTCACCATCATCTTTAATAATTTCACAAATAGCTCCGGCAGGTTTCAAACCGGCAAGTTTAGCCAAATCGACAGCTGCTTCCGTATGTCCGGCTCGTTTCAAAACTCCACCTTTTTCCGAAATAAGCGGGAAAATATGTCCGGGCTTAGCAAAATCTAAATTAGTGAATTTGTCATCCGCCAATCTTTGAATTGTTATAGCTCTATCTTTTGCAGAAATACCGGTAGTTGTATCTTTAACCGCATCAACGGAAACGGTAAACTTTGTACCTTGTTTTTCAGTATTGTTTTCCGTCATCAAATTTAATTTAAGATCGTTAGCTCTGTCAAACGAAATAGGAGCACACAACAATCCTTTCGCTTTAGAAATCATAAAGTTCACAATTTCAGGAGTTACAAATTCTGCGGCAGCAACTAAATCTCCTTCATTTTCCCGATCTTCATCATCAACAACAATGATTAATTTCCCTTGTTTAATGTCCTCAATAGCATCTGATATTTTTGAAAATTTAAAACTCATTTATAGCTCCATTTTTTTTACTGATTTTTTTTGAATGCACAACAATGTCAAGTCATCATCAAAAGAAACGCCTTCTTTATAATCCAATAATTCATTAACAATTATGTTTAAATCCGGAAATGTTTGCATATCATTTTCAATAATTATATTTTTCAATCCATTAATTCCCAATTGTTCATCTTCAGAATTTTTTACTTCAATAGCAGCGTCAGAATACAAAATCAAAAAGCTGTCATCGGTAAATTTAGTAACATGATCATCCCATTTGACATTATCAAACCAACCCACGGCAAAAGCAGGATTTTTCAATTCTTGTATTTCATCATTATTAACCAAAAACGGCATTGTATTAAGACCGCCGGATGACCACTTCAAAATATCTTTTTTTGTATCTAAAATTCCCATGAATATTGTAAGATAACGCCCCTCAAATTTTAATGACATGAATGATTTATTCAAATCCTCAAGAAGTTTTGCCGGAGACAATTCCTCGGAATAAACGTATTTATGGAAGAATTCCTTCACGTAAATTGTTATCAAAGAAGATGCTGTTCCGTGCCCGGAAACATCCGTAATATAAAACATATAATGATCTTCATCCAGTTTTGTAATATCCAAAAAATCACCACCGAGATTTTCACAAGAATAATATTCATAAAAGAATTCATAACCATTAGGAAGAGAAATATCATTTTCAGGAAGAAGATTAATCTGAATTTTCCGAGCAGCCATCAATTCTTCTCTCATAATTTCATTTTGGCGTTTTATTTGAAGATAAAGATGACGCATCCGCAATTGACGTTTTACTCTCAAACGAACTTCAAAAATATCAAATGGTTTAATGATATAATCAACAGCTCCCAATTGCAATCCTTTCTGTTTGTTTTCAATATCAGATAAAGCGGTGATAAAAATTAGCGGAATATCATAAAATTTAGGATTCATTTTTATTCTGCGACAAACCTCAAAACCATCCATTTCCGGCATCATAATATCAAGAAGTATCAAATCCGGAGTTTTTTGTTTCATGGCTTCCAAAACATCTTTTCCTGAAAAATAGCTTTCGATAATTCTTCCGGAAGCTCTCAAATCTTTTTCAAGAATCTCACAATTTACCGGTTCATCATCAACAATAAAGATTAATTGATCACTCATAATTACCTCTTGTTAAAGTATTTATCCAACCAATTTAAGGTATATGTCATATCTTCCGGCAAAGGTGCTTCAGCATAAATTTCCTTCCCCGTAAATGGGTGAATAAATTTCAACGAGAAAGAATGAAGTGCCTGTCTTTTCAAATGATTTGCAAAAAGATATTTAACTTTTCTCTGTAATTGTTGCGGTAAAAATTGCAAAGTTCGGGGAATACTATTATATATTTGATCACCGATTATCGGATGATTTATATGCGACATATGAACTCTAATTTGGTGGGTTCTTCCTGTTTTTAAATGCACATCCAAAAGCGAAAAGAAATCAAAGTATTTAATTATTTTGAAAGCGGTTATAGCTGTTTTACCATGGTTTGAAACCGCCATTTTTGTCCGATCGGTAACACTTCGATAAATAAAAGTATTTATCTCGTCTTCTTCATTGTTTGGAGTTCCAACCACAATTGTTCGATAATGTTTTTCAATTTCTCTATTTTGGAAAAGCTCAGACAAAGCTGAATGTGCTTGATTTGTTTTAGCGACAACTATCAATCCACTGGTATCTTTATCTAATCGATGAACAATTCCGGGTCGAGAAGGATCATTAGAAGACAAATCTTTTCCAAAATAATAAATGAGAGCGTTCACTAATGTTCCGTTTGGATTTCCTGCTCCCGGGTGAACAACTAAACCGGCTTGTTTATTTATTATCGCCATAAATTCATCTTCATAAACTATATCGAGTGGAATATTTTCTCCAATCAAAGATCGTTTTTCTTTGGCAACAATATTAATTTCGATTTCATCGTTTTCAGCCAAAAAATATCCCTTTTTAACCGGTTCGGCATTAACTGTTATACTTCCGTTTGAAATCATTTTATCTATATAAGATCTGGAGTATAATTCTTCTAAATTTTGATTTGTTAAGAATTTATCAATTCTAATTTTTTCGTTTTCATTATATTTTATTTTCATATTTTCACTTCATTTTCTTTATTTTTTTCGATTTTCTTTTTCTCAATGTTACTCATTCGAATAACAACTCCATTGAATTTACTGTTTTCATCTTTAACTATTGCAGATGAAAGAGTTATATGTCTTTTTAGACTAGATACATAATAGCTAAAATCTTCTGATTTTGTTTGATTATTTAAAATATTAAGCACATATTTTTTTAGATTGTTTTCGATATCCGATTGGAAGCTTTTTTCTACAAAGTTGCTATCTTCCTCAAAAATCGGATAAACGCTCTTTACCGGGTCATTTACGTAAGCAATTTCTCCTTTTTTAGAAACGACTAAAAATCCTTCATTAGCCAAATTTAGTATCGCTTTTATACGATTTGTTTGTTCAATTATTTTAACTTTTTTTAGATTATCAAAAACCAAAATGACATCTAACATTTCTGATATTGATTCAACAATAGCATAAAATTCCGAATCCATTTTATTTTTAGAATTATCGGAATTTAAATCAATATTATAAGAGCCTTTTCCTATTTCTTTCAATTTTTTATGAATGGGCTTCAAACTGGTTTTCAAAAAAACCGGTAAATAAAAATAGAGAAGAATAGTAATCGTAAAACTAAAGAATATTGAAATCACAATTGTGTTTGAAATATTTCCTTTGATGACATCCAAAGTAGCATTTGAATGTAAAATTTTAGTTATTAATAAACCTTGTACTAAAGTAATAATAAATAAAACGATAATAATGATTCTGATTTTATTTGAAAAAGTATATTTCATAATTCACCTATTTCCCTGAAATTTCTTTAATTAAGGAAACTATTTCATGCTTCTGTCCCAAAAGGACTAAAACATCGCCTTCATGAATAACATCATTTGCACCGGGCATATCATTTGTTTCCCATTCTATAATATTTTCTCCGGCATCGGTAACTTTAAGTTTTTGATATTTGATAGCGATAATATTAATTTTTCTTTTAGTCGGAAGAGCTAAATCCTGTAATGTCTTTGAAACATATTCGGGTGGAACGGTTATTTCCGTAATGCTTAATTTTTGATTCAAATCGAAATAATTCAGAACATTTTTTGAAAGAAGCGAATTTGCCAGTTGTTCTCCAATTTGTTCTTCCGGAAAATAAATATTTTTTATTCCCAATAATTCCATTATTCTTCTATGAAGTTTATTGTCCACTTTTGCGTAAATAGGACCGGCACCGAATTTTTTCAAAATAACGACAGTCAATACACTGACTTCAATATTATTACCGATAGCCAAAATAACTCCGTCCATTTCATTAATCCCTTGTTCTTTTAAAGCACGTTCATCAGTACTATCCAAAATTACTGCATTGGAAACTCTTCCCTTTATTTCATCAATTGCCTTAGGATTGTTATCGAAAGCGATTACCTCGTCTCCATTTTCATATAATCTTGTAGCTACAGTTGAGCCAAATCTTCCCAATCCGATTACTGCATATTTTGCCATAATAAATTCCTTATCCTATAGATATTTTGTCTTCAATATATGTAAAGTCAGCAGGTTTACTCCTTTCTGACAAAGCAACAATGAGAGTTAACGGTCCAACTCTCCCGAGATACATTAAAATGATAATACAAATCTTTCCTAACGAAGATAATTTTGCTGTTATTCCCATTGACAAACCAACTGTTCCAAAAGCCGAAATCGCTTCAAATAAAATTTTCTGAAATGAAAATGGCTCAATTAATAATAGAACAAAAATCATCACACCCAAAAAAATCATTGAAAGTGCAATCAATGCCATAACTTTACGAATATTTTCATCATTTATTTTTCTCTTAAACGCCGAAACATCTTTATTCCCGCGAAATAAAGATTTTATTGAAAGAGCAATTACCGCCAAGGTCGTAGTTTTAATACCACCACCGGTTGAACCGGGTGATGCTCCAATAAACATTAGAAATAGTGAAATAAATATAGAAGCTTTTCCCAAATGAGCCATATCAATTGTATTAAATCCGGCAGTTCTCGTAGTAACGGATTGGAAAAATGAAGCTAAAAATCTATTCTTAAAAGAAAATCCTTGCATAAGATTTGAATATTCACTGATAAAATATAAAATAGTTCCTACAATTATGAGAATAGTTGTTGTCGATAAAACTATTTTTGTGTGTAATGAAAATCTTTGAGGCTTAAATTTTTTTATTAAATTTCTTTGTAAATCAACAAATACGGAAAATCCTAAACCGCCAAAAATTATTAAAAATGAGATAACGAGATTGATATTCCAACTTGAATAAAATCCTGAAAAACTATCAGGCATCAAAGCAAATCCGGCATTACAAAAAGCAGATACAGAATGGAATACAGAATAATACAAAGCTTTATTAGATGAGGCAAAAACGTGCGAAAATGTTTTATAAAGAAAAAGCGAACCGATTAATTCAAACACAAGAGTTGTTAAAATAATATTTTTAATCAGATTCTTCATATTTATTCGATGACTCTCACCGGTAACATTTTGCATAATTTGTTCACTCTGAAGATTCATTCTTTGACCAAGCAAGATGGCGAAAGCTGTAGAAATTGTCATAATTCCAAGTCCGCCAATTTGAATTAATGAAAGAATCACCATTTGTCCGAAAACAGTAAAATGCGTTCCAGTATCATAAATAACCAACCCGGTTACACAAGTTGCCGAAGTAGAGGTAAAAATTGAACCCAACAAAGAAGTTTTCTCGCCCGGAACAGTAGAAGCCGGCAATAAAAGCAAAATTGTTCCACCGAGAATTGTCAGTAAAAAACTCATCAAAAAAACAAAAGTTGGATTTAGTGACAAAAGGCGAACAAAGGATTTTTTCCCATAATACTTCATTAATGAATCATAAAGTACAACCAGTTGTCTAAGTATAACATAAGTAAATATAATATAGGGATTTAGATTAAATATGAAATATAATATCAAAGACAAAATATCAAATAGAGAATTTCTCACAATATCTGTTTTAAACGAATTTTTAACAAGCTTAAAAATCAACAAAACTAATAAGTTGGTTGCTATAAAAAGTCCGTATTCTTTTAAAAAAGTCGGATAATAATTAAAAACATTCAAATTACTTTGAAATAATACTAACAAAAGACTTATGAGAGCATTAAAATTTAATATATTAGAAAGAGCTTTTTGTAATTTCATTATATTTATTTTATAATTACCTTTATCTCATTTATTTTACATCTGAAAGTTGAGCTAAAGTTGCTTTTGCAATCATCTAATTCAAAAAAATTTATCATCGTTTCTCCAATTTCATAATTCGATTTTATTTTCAGTCGTTCTCAATTATAAATCAGATTAATAATTTATAAAATATCTGCTTCACAATCAGAACACAAGTACTTTCCAAATTATGGAATGGGAAAATAAGTCAAGTTTTGTATAAAAAAACATCTGTTTAAAATATTGTTATGCTTATGTGTGGAAATTGTTCCATTTTAGGCAGTAAAAATTCCAATTGAAAAAATAAAAACTAAAAATGCAACAATATTGATTACCGTCTTCAAATTTTTTACAAACACACAAAAAAAATATTCATCAAAAATTTTATGATTTTTTCTTTGAATTATTTCTATTAGCTTTCATAATTCTTTGGCGGGTAAGATGTTGATAATAAGTATCAGAAAAAATATGATGCCCGTGACCATCAGCAAAAAAATAAAAATAGGTCGTGTTCATGGGATTCAAAACAGCTTTGATGGAAGAAATTGAAGGATTGCAAATAGGAGTTGGCGGTAAGCCTTTAAATTTATAAGTATTGTATGGTGAATTTATTTCCAAATCTTTATAGTATATTTTCTTTCTATTAATACCTCTTAAATCCAAGAAATAAGCAATCGTCGGATCAGCCTGTAATTTTTGATGAATCGCTAATCTGTTCAAATAAACACTGGCAATTTTGGGTTTTTCGGAACTTATTTTTGCTTCTTTTTCTACAATTGAAGCAAGTATCACGGTTTGATAGAAATCCAATCCGTTTGACTCATCAAAATTCAATTTTTTGGTTTGATGAAAAAATTGTTCAACCATAGTTTTTATAACATATTTTTCACTAATTCCATCCGGGAAAAAATAGGTTTC
>JAMOQM010000045.1 GCA_027064005.1 Candidatus Cloacimonadota bacterium
ATGACTGTCATTCCCGTGAAAACGGGAATCTATTATTTATTCGGGAAAATAACAACCAACCGGAAGACAAAAAAGAAAGAATTTAGCCACTGATAACACTGATAAACACGGATAGAAATGTATTTGAAGTGAATCGATGCACTCCAAATAAATCTTAATTGCTTTTGAAGTTTAGATTTTTACATTCTTAATTTTACATTTTACATTTCTTCTCTTTTAATTCAAAATTCAAAATTAAGCATTCAAAATTTTCTTTATCAAATTCGTGTTCATTCGAAATAATTCGTGAAAATTAGTGGCTGATTGTTGAAGTCGAACAATCGGAAGAACTCCCGCCGGTCGTACATTCCGATGTTCTTAAATTTTGTTTGTAACGACTTGCAAAGTCGTTGTACTTCTTTCTTCATTTTACTTTTCTTCTCTTTTCTTCTTTCTTAATTTCGTGTTAATTTGCGTTAATTCGTGTCAATTCGTGGTTAAACTTTCTTTTATAAAAAAAAGCAGATTTCTCTGCTTTTAATTTTTACATAGTTTATAATTTATATAGATTTACAAATTCCTCGTTCTGCGTTTTTAATAAAATCAACAAATGCATTTTCAAATTCATTTAATTCTCCGTATTTTTCTAAAGAATTTAATGCTTGGGTAACATTCATTTTTGATTTATAAAACCAATTATAAATTTTTTTTATTGATATTATTGATTCTTTAGAAAAGCCTTTTCTTTGTAAACCAACTGAGTTTAAACCCACAACTTCATAAGGCATTCCTTCACCTCTGGTAAAAGGTGGGACATCTTTTTTTACTCCGGAAGCACCACCGACAAAAGCGTATTTTCCAATTTTAACAAATTGATGGATAGCGGTCATTCCCCCAATAGTGACAAAATCAGCTATTTCGATATGCCCGGCTAAATTTACCGCATTTGCAATAATGACGTTGTTTCCAATAATACAATTATGAGCAACATGCATATAAGTCATTAAAAGGTTGTTATTTCCAATTGTGGTCGGTTCTCCAATAATTGAGGAACGGTTAATAGTTACAAATTCCCGAATATTATTATTGTTGCCAATAACTACTTCCGTAGGTTCACCATTATATTTCAAATCTTGTGGAGCTGTACCAATTACAGCTGAATGAAAGATTTTATTATTCTTACCAATTTTAGTGTGTCCATCAACAATAACATTTGAAACAAGTTCGGTGCCTGAAAGGATACTTACATTTTCTCCAACAATACAATAAGGTCCAATTATGACATTATTATCGATTTTGGCATTTGGGTGAACGATGGCAGTTGAATGTATTTTACTCATTTTCCCTCTACTTTTTCACTATTTTAGCGATAAAATCGCCTTCGCAGACTTTTGTTTCACCTACAAAAGTATTGCCATGCATTTTCATGATAGTTCGTTTCATAGAAATTACAGATAATTCAAATCTAAGTGTATCCCCGGGTAAAACGGGTTTTCGGAACTTAACGTTGTTAATGGCTGCGAAATAAGCTACATATTCTTCAGGATTATCATAACTGTTTAGCATCATAATTCCGCCTGTTTGTGCCATTGCTTCAATAATCAGCACTCCGGGCATAATAGGATGCCCCGGGAAATGACCTTGAAAAAACGGTTCATTAATTGTTACATTTTTAATTCCGGTAATTTTTTCGCCCGGAACAAATTCGATAACTTTATCAACCAAGAGAAATGGATATCTGTGTGGCAAAATTCTTTGAATAGCGTTAATATCAAAAACAATATCAGTTGTTCTTTTTTTCTGAAAAGTTTTTTGAAGTTGTTGCTTTTTATAAATTTTACGTAGTTTTTTGACTAATTCAACGTTTGTTTTATGACCGGATCGAGCTGCCAGAATATGACCTTTAATTGGAATTCCTAAAAGAGCGATATCTCCAATTAAATCTAAAACTTTATGCCTTACAAATTCATTTTGATAACGTAAATCAGTCTTATTTAAAAGTCCGTTTTTATATTTTGGAATTTCTTTAAATCCGAAAGTTGTTTTTAATTTCTCTTCTTGTTCTTTTGTAATATTAGGCTCAGCAATTACTATTGCGTTATCTAAAGATCCGCCTTTAATTAAACCTTTATCTTTCAAATAGATAATTTCATTTAAAAAACAGAAAGTACGAGCTGAGGCAAAATCTTTTTCAAAAAACTTTAAAGATGGTAAAAAGGTGTATTGAGTTCCTAAATAAGGATGTTTATAGTCAACCATAAACGTAACTTTCAAATCATCCGAAGGTACAATGACAATATCCACATTATTTTCCAAACCGTACATTGAAATCGCTTCATCAAATTCAAAGTACTCTCTTATTGATGATTGTTGTTTTAATCCGACTTCTTTCAATAATCTTAGAAAAACTATTGCGCTGCCGTCGGCAACCGGAACTTCAGGTCCATTAACTTCACAAATGATATTATCTATGTTAAGACCTTTTATTGCCGCTAAAACATGTTCTACAGTACTAATATTTGCGCCGTTAATACCGATTGTTGTTCCTCTCGAAATATCAACAACATGATCAATATCGGCAGGAATAATCGGTTGGTTAGGAAGGTCAACTCTTTTGAAAATAATGCCTTCATTCGGTCCGGCGGGTAAAAATTTTATTGTAGTGATTTCACCGGTATGTAAACCAACTCCCGTATAACAAATTTCGGAGTTGATCGTTTTCTTATATTCTTCCATAAATCCTCTATATTATTTTTGATTCTTAATTATTTTTTTAATTGGTTTGATTAAATCAACCATTTGTTTTTGGACAATAAACATTTTTTTGGATGTTGAAGCATTAATAGCGGGAGTTCCCCACATTTTAGAATCTGAAGATACAGAGCTGACGATACCGGATTGAGCTCCAATTAATGATCTGTCTCCGATTTTAAGATGTCCGGCTACACCTACTTGACCGGCTAAAAATACTTGATTTCCAACAATTGTTGAACCGGCTAATCCGGTTTGAGCACAAATTACAGAATTTGTTCCAACAACACAATTATGTCCGATTTGGACAAGGTTATCAATTTTTGTTCCTTCCGAAATTATGGTAGAACCGATAGCTGCCCGATCAATTGTTGTGTTTGCCCCAATTTCAACATTGTTCTTAATTATTACGTTACCTATTTGCGGAACTTTTACTTGTTTTCCATCTAAAGTTAAATATCCAAAGCCGTCTGCTCCAATTACAGCTCCGGCGTGAATAATAACATTGTTACCAATAACACATTCGTTATAGATAGTTACATTGGGAAAAATTTTTACATTTTCGCCAATTATCGTATTTTTCATAATTACAGAATTCGATTTGATTGTAGTACCTTTTCCAATTATCACATTATCCTCAATTACAGCATTTGCTTCGATACTTACATTTTTCGAAATCTTTGCTGAACTGGAAATTATTGCTTTTGAACTAATTTCATGAATTTTATTATTATCTTCCATCTCCATCCAAAACTTAACAATCTTCATAAAACTAAAATAAGGATTATCTACTTTGATAAGATTTGAGGTTGGAAGATCATTCTCATTAAAATCACTTTTGACAAGAATTAGCCCGGCTTTTGATGTTTTCGCCGTTTCTAAAAATTTTAAATCATTCACAAAACAGATTGATTTTTCATTTGCTTCAATCAATTCGGCAACATTATTTAAACTGGTTTTAGTTCGTAAAACTATTGTACCTTTAATAAATTGTAAAAGGCTATCAATCTCAATCGAATTCTGAAATGTTTTCATTTTATTCAGATACCTTATTAATTTCAGCAATAACTTGATCTGTAATATCTAAAGATGGTTTAGCATATAAAATTCCACCCGATGAACCGTCAAAAACCATAGAAATATTTTGCTCTACAGAAATTTTTTCTAAAGCTGTTTGAATTTTTTTCAAGATTGGAGAAAGCAATTCTGCATTTCTTTGAGCAGCTTTACCGTTCTCACCAAAAATATCTTTTACAAATTTTTGTCTGGCATCAATTTTAGCTTGAATTGTCTTTTCCGTTTCACTTTTAAGTTCATCAGTCATAGTCATTTTTCGACTATCATACTCGTTTTTTAATCTTTGAATTTCATCGTCAAGATCTTTGATTTGCTGTTGCCAAGCTTTTTGGTCAGTTTCAAATTTTTTACGAGCTTCTACAGTGTCTTTACTTTGAGCCATGATTTTGTCTGAATCAATGTAAGCTATCTTAAGTGTTTCAGCAAAAACGGAAACAGTCATTGATAACATCATTGCCATTAAAATCAAAATAATATTCTTTTTCATTAATCCTCCAGGACTTTTCTATCCAAAAGTTTAGAATTGTGTTGAACGTCAACTAAATTATTGGGAAGAAATAAATGATAGAATGATGTAATAATATTTTCATAAATAATCTTCGGAAAATTAAGCGAATTTTTTCATCATAATTAATTAAGAAAATCATTTTATGAGCAAAGTTATTTCACAATTATTAGGGGATGTATTATTTTCTTAAATAGGAGATAACTTCTTATCTTATAGGGATATAAGAAATATGTTTAAGTATGGTTAGGAGACTAATTGAAAATAAAAGTTTATATTTTAACATAATATCTTGACATAAAAAAATCACTTTTTATTTAGGATTAAAAATAAAAAATATTTGGAGGTCGAAATGACTATTAAAGAATTTATGGCGTACGTTGAAGCTAAGAATCCCGGACAACCGGAATTTTTACAAGCTGTTGAAGAAGTTGTTGAATCAATTTGGGATGTTTATCAAGCTAACCCAAAATACAAAGAAGCTAAAATCCTTGAAAGAATCGTTGAACCGGAAAGATCTATTACTTTTAGAGTTTCTTGGGTAAATGATAAAGGTGAAGTACAAGTTAATAGAGGATACAGATTCCAATTCAATAGTGCAATGGGACCTTACAAAGGTGGTCTTCGCTTACACCCAAGTGTAAACGCTTCTATCCTTAAATTCCTCGGTTTTGAACAAATTTTCAAAAACGCTTTAACAACTCTTCCTATGGGTGGAGCTAAAGGTGGTTCTGATTTTGACGGTCGTGGTAAATCAGATAACGAAATTATGCGTTTCTGCCAAGCTTTCATGACTGAATTATTCCGTCACATCGGTCCTGATACTGACGTTCCTGCCGGTGATATCGGTACAGGTGGAAGAGAAATCGGTTATATGTTTGGAATGTATAAAAAATTAACAAACCAATTTACCGGCGTTCTTACCGGTAAAGGTCTTAATTGGGGCGGAAGCCTTGTAAGACCTGAAGCTACAGGTTTTGGTGGAACTTATTTCGCTCAAAATATGCTTGCTGTTAAAAATGATGATTTCAAAGGTAAAGTAGTTACTCTTTCAGGTTTCGGAAACGTTGCTTGGGGTGCTGCTCTTAAAATCACAGAATTAGGTGGAAAAGTTGTTACTGTTTCCGGTCCTGATGGTTATATTTATGATGAAGCTGGAATCTCCGGTGAAAAAATTGACTACTTATTAGAACTTCGTGCTTCTAATAATGATGTTGTTGCTCCTTATGCCGAAAAATTTGAAGGTGCAAAATTCTTCGCAGGTAAAAAACCTTGGGAAGTAAAATGTGATATCGCTATGCCTTGTGCTACTCAAAACGAATTAAACGGTGACGACGCTAAAGCATTAATTGCTAACGGTGTTAAAGTTGTTGCTGAAGTTTCTAATATGGGTTGTACTCCTGAAGCTATCAAAGCTTTCCAAGCTGCTAAAGTTGACTTTGCTCCGGGAAAAGCTGTAAACGCCGGTGGTGTTGCTGTATCCGGACTTGAAATGAGCCAAAACAGTGAAAGATTACACTGGACTGCAGAAACAGTTGATAAAGAACTTCACAAAATCATGAAGTCAATTCACACTGCTTGTGTTGAACATGGTACTCAAGAAGATGGATATATTAACTATGTTAACGGTGCTAATATTGCCGGATTTACAAAAGTTGCTGATGCAATGCTTGATCAAGGCATTGTTTAGAAATAAATTTATTAAAATAAAAAGACTGTCAAATGGCAGTCTTTTTTTATGCAAAAAAATAGGAGATAACGAATTATCTCCAAATATATAATCACTATTCCCGAATTAATTTATTAACTTCACTAATTGTTTCTTCAACATATTCTTTATGAATTGGATTAGATGGCACCGGAGTTTCATAAATTCTATTAGGAAGGGAATAATCGGTTAAAGAAAATCCTTCTCTAAATTTGAATTCATATTTTTTCTTATAAATTGTTTCTCCCAACTTCCAGAGATCGTCTTCTGAAAAGTCATAACCAACCACTTTGAGTGCTTTAGATATAATCTCCGGAGTATAAAGACTTCTCGCGAAGAAACATAGAACTAAACTTGATAAGACCTGTCTCCATTCTTCTTCTTTGACTATTTTTTCAGCTAATTTTTGGGGAGGAATTCCAACATTTTCTTTTTTCTGATCCAAACTATAACCACCATTATCAAGATGACTGTGTCTTGCTCCCACAAAATATCCGACATGAGAAGCGGGACCGGTTGAATACCCGGGCATTTCATTTTTCCCAAAAGCTAAAGCAAAATCTTTTCCGCCAAATTTTTCTGAGGCAGCCACGACTCCTCTTCCTAAAGTTCGATAAAATTCATTTTTTTCAGTGCAAATAAGTTTAATCGCTTTTTGATAGGTATCATAATCGTTCCATTGGAAATTTAGTCCCATGGTTTCTTCTTCAGAAATCAAACCTTTTTCAAGAGCTTCAGTTGCCCAAGCAAGAACAACCCCTAAACTCATTATATCCAATCCGTATTTTTCCACTTCAACCATTAATTTAAGCATTCCGGGTATTGAGTATCCTCCTAACAATGAACCTACAGCATAAATTGGTTCATAATCATAAGAAATCATCGAAGTTTTGTAGAAATACGGTTCATCATCATATGGTTCTCTTAAAGCGGCAATATGAACGCATCCGATTGGACAATGTGAACACGCCAACCTTCGTCCTAAATAATTTTCTGCAAAAGATTCTCCTGAAATTTCTGAAGCATGTTCAAAGGTAATTTCTTGAAGATTTTTCGTAGGGAATCCACCAAATTTATTTAAGGCATTGATGTTTGCAGGAGTTCCAAGATCGTGATATTTTTTCATCAATGACGAGTTAACAGCAGTTTTATAAAGATAATCATAAGTTTCACGGTATTCTTTTTTATTTTCAATTTCAAAAGTTTTTCTGCCCGATACAACAATTGCTTTCAACTTTTTACTGCCAAATACTGCTCCGAGTCCTAATCTTCCAAAATGTCGATAAGTTTCCGTGGTAACAGATGCGTAAGTTAAAAGATTTTCACCGGCAATTCCGATTCTCATAATACTTCTGACTCCGGCTCCCGGTTCGTTTTCTCTAATAATCCTTCCGATTGTATGTGTGTTTCCCAAACCCCAGATTGTAGAAGCACTTTTAAATTTGATTTTATCTTCGTGAATTGATAAATAAATAGGAATATCACTTTTTCCTGTGATAACTATTGCTCCATAACCGGCTGATCTTATAGCGATTGCACTTCTTCCACCAACGTGTGATTCCCCAAGATTTCCGGTGTGAGGAGATTTAAACATTGCTACGGTCTTTGAAGCCAAAGGATATAAATTGGTTAAAGCACCAACAGCTAAAATTATAGGATTTTCTTCACTAAAAGGATCAATTCCTTTCGGGCATTCTTCAAAAAGTAATTGAGTTGCAACACCGGTTCCACCGAGGTATTTTTCAAATAATTCAGGTCTTTTTTTTACTTTGAATTTCTTGTGCGTCAAATCTATATATAAGACTTTTTCTAATTTTGCTTCAGACATTTTTTTCCTCCTTTTTGACAAGGGCGAGAACTCCGTGAGGACAATAATCGGCACAATAACCGCAATGCATACAAATCATTGGTTTGTTTTTTTGACTGTCCCACATTACAGCTCCAATCATACAAGCATCGACGCAATTTCCGCAACCGATACATTCTGATTCGTTCAGAATAACTCCGCCATCTTTTTTAACTTTTAAAGCATTTGTTGGACAAACTTTTGCACAAGCGGGATCTTCGCAAGCATTACAAACGATTACTTTGAATCCGTTTTCCATTCCGCCTGCTGATTTTATCTCAATACTTGAAGCTGAAAATCCTACTTGCCCTGATTTTCTTGAACAGGCAAACATACATAATTGGCATCCGATACATTTTTCTACATCTACAACAGTTAATTTCATAATCACCTCACTTATTTGTTATATTAAAAGTTATTCAAAATAATTCATGACACCTAAATTAAATTATTTTATAAAAAGACAAGTAATTTTTTTATTCTTTACTAATACCAATGGAAATAAATGTATTAATTGGAATATTAGTTGGGATTTCGTTATAGGAAACAACCGGAAGATTAGGTAGTGATGGTTCAATCAATTTTTTAAAATAAGCTCGAATAGTCGGTGATACTAAAACCACCGGTTGAAGACCTTGATTATTCATTTCATTCGACGCTGTTTTCAAATCGCTATAAATTTCGCTAACAATTTTTGGTGGAATTGAAGCGGAGAAATTTTTATTTTTTATTTTTGTTACTACATCTGAGATTAGTCTGTCTAAATCTGAATCTAAAATTATTCCGTAAACCGTATTATCTTCCGCCACAAAATTTTTAGCAATGGTTCTGGAAAGTGCAAATCGCACATATTCCGTTAATGTCTCAACATCGCGTGTGACAGCCCCATAATCTGCTAAAGTTTCTAATATTGTAACCATATCTCTAATTGGAATTCGTTCATGAAGAAGATTTTTTAGAACTTGTTCAACGTTTCCAAGTGATAAAATATTAGGAATTAATTCACTGACAACGGCGGCATTTTCTTTTTTAACATTATCCAGTAATTTTTGAACATCTTGTCTGGTAATAATTTTATCGGCATTGGATTTTATTATTTCTGACAGATGAGTGGAAATCATGGCGGTAGGTTCAATAATTGTATATCCGTGCATTTCAGCGACATCTTTTTTATCTTCGGAAATCCAAATTGCCGGAAGTCCGAAAGCCGGTTCAGTGGTTTTGATTCCCTTAATTGGCTGTTCAACAGTTCCGGGGTCCAAAGCCAAATAATGATTTACCAAACAATCACCTTTCGCAATTTCCTCACCTCTGATTTTAATAATATATTGATTTGGGACAAGAACGATATTATCTCTAACCCGGATACTGGGAACTAAAATCCCCAACTCCATTGCAATTTGTTTTCTTAAACTACTTATTCTATCCAACAAATCTCCCTGCTGATTTTCATCCACTAAAGAGATCAGACTGTATCCGATTTCCAATTCCAAAGGATCAACTTGTAAATATGAAGCAATTTCTTGTTCTCTCGATTCCGGGGTTTCTTCAGGGACAATTTCTTCTTCAGTTTTTTCAACATTCTTAGCTTCATTTTCTGATTTTTGGATATAATAACCGAATGTTGCTAAAACTAATGAAAGTGATATAAAGATATACCAAGGCATTCCCGGTGCAAATCCAAACAAAAACATCACAGCTGCTGAAATATATAAAACTTTTGGCTGAATAAACAACTGGTTAACTAATTCTTCTCCAAGACCTTCTTTTGTCCCGGAACGAGTAACGATTATACCGGCTGCAGTTGAAATAAGAAGTGCCGGAATTTGCGATACTAATCCGTCTCCAACAGTAAGGACTGTATATTTTTGGAGAGCAGCACTTAAAGGCATATGTTTTTGAGTAATTCCGATAATGAAGCCGGCAATAATATTTAGAAAAGTAATAACCAAACCGGCGATGGCATCTCCTTTCACAAACTTAGAAGCACCATCCATTGAACCATAAAAATCCGCCTCACGACGAATATCTTCACGTCTTATTTTGGCTTCGGCTTCGTCAATAACTCCATTATTCAAATCAGCATCAATACTCATTTGCTTTCCGGGCATTGCGTCCAAAGTAAATCTTGCGGCAACTTCCGCAACACGACCGGAACCTTTTGTGATAACCATAAAGTTAATTAAAACCAGAATCATGAAGATGATTAATCCCACAACATAATTGCCTTTTATGACAAAACTACCGAAAACACTAATGACTCTTCCGGCATCACCTTCTCCTAAAATTAATCTTGTAGTCGCAACATTTAAAGATAATCTAAACAATGTAACAATTAATAATAAACCGGGGAACACTGAAAAATCACTTGGTTTGTTGAGATAAATCGGAGAAAGCAAAATTATAAAGGAAAGCATAATATTCACGGCAAGAAGAAAATCAATAATAAATGTCGGAAGAGGAATCAGCATTACCGTTAGAATTAAGATAACACCAATACCGACAAAAACGTCACTTCGTTTCCCAACTTTTTCCAGTAATTTATTTTTTTCTGCCATTTAATCCAATCCTTATAACTTTTTGTTTTTTAATTTAAAAACTTGTGCCAAAATTTCAGCAACAGCTCCATATAAATCCACAGGAATAAATTGGTCCACTTTTGTCAATTTATACAGCATTCGAGCCAAAGGTTTATTCTCAACAATGGGAATATTATTTTCTTTTGCTATTTTCTTTATTTTTTCGGCAATTTTCATTTTACCTTTAGCCAATACTTTCGGAGCGTCAAATTTATCCGGATTATATTGTAAAGCAATGGCAATATGAGTAGGATTTGTAATAATTACATCTGCATCGGGAACTTGTTTCATCATTCTTTTTTGTGATTCCGCCATCATCAAAGATCTTATTTTTTGACGAATATGAGGATCTCCTTCCATTTGCTTAAATTCATCCTTAACTTCTTGTTTTGTCATTTTCATTTTATCTGTATGAAGGTATTTTGTTATTATATAATCAACCAATGCGACGATTATATATGCTAAAAAAAGGTTTGTAATGATTTTTAAAATTGTATTGAAAAGATGTAAAAAAATGGGAATAATCGTTAAATCCGATAATGATAAAAAAGCATTAATCTCTTTTTTTATAGATGAATATGTGATAATAAATAAAAGTCCTAATTTTGCAATTCCTTTAAAAAGTTTATTTATTGTTTGTTTGGAAAATAATTGACTAAACCCCCTTTTGAAATTAAAAACATTATCCCATTTCCATTTGATATTTTCCGTTGTAAACATCCAACCTATTTGAATATATGACGAAACAAGACCAAAAAACATATAGGTTAAAACAAAAGGTGCCATAATTATTAACATTGTATGAAAGTCATTTATATATATTTGGGTAATACTTTTTATAGTAATGGGAGTATTAATCATTGATAGAGAAGATTTAAGAAATTGCGTAAAATGGTTGTAGATAAATGATCCGCCGATTCTTAAAACAAAAATAGTCCCGAGCAAAAAAAACATATTATCGACTTCGGTACTTTGAGCAACATCACCTTTTTTTCTGGCTTCATTTTTCCGGTGGGAGGTGGGTTTTTCAGTTTTTGAAGGATCAGACATATTATTGTTTTAAAATATAGGTTAAATAATTATAGGTTTCAGGAATATCAAAGAATTGTTCGGAATAATTTTTCTTTGAGTGAATCTTTTTGGGAAGACGTTTGTTAACATTACCTTCTCCCCAATTATAAGCAGCCAAAGTCAATGACCAATTATTTTGATATTTTAGTAATAATTTTTTAGTGTATTTTGCTGAAAGATAAAGATTTACCGGTGGAAAATAAACAGAGAACCTATATTGTTTTGGAAGCATAGAATTAATTGTGATCGGCATTAATTGTCCTAATCCTATTGCTCCTTGAGGAGAAATTGCAAAAGGATTGAAGGAGCTTTCTTTTTTGACTAATTTATAAAAAAATTTTGGTTGGATATTCATTATATTTGCTGTAGCCAAAGTCATGACTCTGCAAGAAATCGGATTAAATATCAAAAGTCCGGCAACTATCACAAATAGGAATATTTTCTTTTTCATTTTTTTAATTTCTTTTTCGCTAAAAATAGATTTTCTTTGTATCCGCGATTTTTTGGATCTAAAAGAACTGCTTTTTCAAAAAAGGTAAAAGTCTTCATCGGATCTTTTTTTAATTCAATTGAAATTATTCCCAAATAATTATAGATTTCTGCATCATCAGGAACTAAATTCTTAGCATCATTTAAAACATCAAAAGCTTCTTGATATTTTCTTTCTTTCATCAATTTATCTGCAAGAGCCATTTTTTCTTTCATAAGAACAAATTTTTCTCGTTTGATAACATCCATCGACAATGTATAAAATTTATTATACTCTTTGTTTTTAGGATTAATTTCAACCAATTTTGCAAAAATATCTCGAGCTTCTGCCCATTTTCTCATCATTAAAGTTGAAAATCCCATACTTGATAACATTAGCGGATTGTTGTAATCCGGCGGAATTCTTTCAAAATAATTTAAAGCTTCCTGATATTTGAACATCAGCATTAATGATAGTCCCAAATAAAAAGTAATCTCATTGTCTTTAGGATTGAGAAGAAATGCTTTCTCAAAAAAATATCTTGCTTTGTTATATTCGGCTTTTTGAATGAATCTCAAGCCTCTTCGATAAAAATAATTTTCTTTGAAATTATCTATAAATTTATACATCTAACCTCCGAGATTCTTAAAATAAATTCAATAAACTTAATGTCAATGATATTTTAGCTCACGAATTAGGATTCTCTCAGAATTTCCGGGAAGAATATCAATTGTATCTTTTCCGATCGGACATAAGGTAGAAATGTTTGGGATTTATGGCGGGGAATAGGGTGGGAGGTTTAAGGTTTAATGTTTAAGGTGCAGGGTGGAAAGTTTATGGTTATTTAGGAA
>JAMOQM010000046.1 GCA_027064005.1 Candidatus Cloacimonadota bacterium
CATTTTTTTTTTAGAATACAGGAGTTAATCGGAATAATTATTTTCCATAAATTTTTACGAGCAGACACAAGCAAAATTATCAATTACAATTTAATTACATCAGCATTTTAGATTTATCCATTCTTCAATTTTAAATTTTACATTTTACATTATTCATTATCCATCATCCCTTCTTATTCAGGTATATTTTCCTAAGAATATCGTATGAATATTTGCCTTGAAATTTTTCAAAAACAGGTTTAAACCGTTCTGTACCTAATTGAGAAAAAGTTTCTTCAATTTTATGAATATCTTCGTTTGGTAAATCAACTTCGATAGTTTGTAACAGATTATTTCCGGCAAGTTTATATTTATAAAGGTGATTCAAAATTGTTTGCTCTTTAACTTTATATTCTTCACAAAGTTCTTGAATCGAAATTCCGGAGTTAAACTTTCTACCAACTTCCAGATGTCTTTTTCCTGAAGATGAAGGTATTTTTTTCTGACTAATTTTCTTAAATGAAATATCTTCAATATCTTTTTCAACGCAATAGTTTCTTATAACGTCTAATAAAAGTTTGCCATATTTTTTAATTTTATGTTCACCCAAACCACTCATTTTCATTAATGAATCTTTACTTTGAGGATAAAATACGCTAATATCAATTAGAGTTTTATCACCAAAAATTATATAAGGCGGTACATTTTCTTCTTCAGCTAATTCTTTCCTAATTTTTCGTAAAATATCAAATAATTCGCTATCATAAGCAATATTTTGAGTAACAGGCATTTTGGATTTTTCTTCAAAAAGTGTTCCAAAAAGAGTTTTCCGTCCTCTTAAAATTTCCCACGATTTGTTATTTAATTTTAGAATATTATATTCGCCCAATTCCATAACTCCTTTACGAATAAGCTGTCTTGAAAGGTGTTGCCATTGTTTTTTGCTTAAATCCATTCCGATACCATAAGTAGATAATTTATTATGATTTCTATTCAGCACATTTTTGTCTTTTGATCCACGTAAAATATTTATGATATAATTTGCACCAAACGATTCATTTGTACGTTTTATGCAGGAAAGAAATTTTTGAGCTTCGATCGTGATATCTTGTTTTTGGATATTTTCACTTAGACAAATATCACATTTGCCACAATTTTCTTCTTTGTATTCTTCTCCAAAATATTTTAAAAGAGGGATTCTTCGGCATACTTCCGATTCACAGAAATTAACCAACGCTTCAAGTAATTGAAGAGATTTAAATCTTTCCTTCTCTTCTTTTTCTTTTAGAAAATACTTAATCTTGGCAGTATCCCCATAACTAAAAAGTAATCGACAATGAGAATCAATTCCATCTCTTCCCGCCCTTCCGATTTGTTGATAATAACTTTCAATATTTTTAGGCAAATCATGATGTAAAACAAACCGCACATCCGGTTTATTAATTCCCATTCCGAAAGCGATCGTCGCTACAATTATTTTCACCTCATCTTTTATGAAAGCTTCTTGATTTTTTTCTCGTTCTAATGAAGTTAATCCGGCATGATACGGTAAAGCAGAATAGCCTAAATCCTGCAAATCAGATGCCACCGAATCAACTTGTTTTCTTGAAAAACAATAAATTAACCCCGATTGATTTTTAAATTTTTGTATAAATTCAATAGTTTGAGAAAAAGCATCAGTTTTAGGAATTACTTCCAGAATCAAATTTTTACGATTAAAACTGGATAGGAATGTTTTTGCTTCCGGAATATTGAGATTTTTAGCAATATCTTTTTGTACTTGAGGAGTGGCAGTTGCTGTCAGAGCAATTGTTGTTGCTAATGGGAATTGTTTACGGAAATCAGTCAATTTTCGATATTCCGGACGAAAGTCGTGTCCCCATTCCGAAATACAATGAGCTTCATCAACAGCAATAAGATCTATTTTAATTTGCTTCAAAATATTTATTGTTCGTTCTTGGATAAGAGTTTCAGGCGCGACATAAAGAAGTTTTATTTCCTTATTTAAAAGAGAATTTACATTATAACTATATTCTTCCAAGGAAAGTGTGCTATTTAAAAAAATTGCTTCAATTCCATTTGCTTTGAGTTGCAAAACCTGGTCTTTCATTAACGAAATAAGTGGAGAAACAACAATCGTTAAACCATCAAAAATCAAAGCCGGGATTTGATAACAAAGCGATTTCCCGCTTCCGGTGGGCATAATTGCAATGACATTTTTTTTATTTAGAACTGTTTTAATTATCTCTTTTTGATGCTCTCTGAATTCTTCATAACCAAAAGTTTTTTTAAGAATATTGTAAATTTTATCCATCAATCCCTCCTAATTTAATATATGGTTGCACTATAAATCGCAAACTTGATAAAATCTAAAATTATATGTTAAACTACCTTGTCAAGTTTAGATGACATTCAGGATGTTAAAACATTTTTTGAATGGCAGGACTGCGAATGTCTGAATTGAAGATTATGAATTTTGCAAAGCATTTCTGTAAATTGCTCATTTTGACTCAGAAAGGTTTTCAAAAGAATCTTTTTCCATTCATCCATTTTTCAG
This sequence comes from Candidatus Cloacimonadota bacterium, assembly GCA_027064005.1. Lineage (GTDB taxonomy): Bacteria > Cloacimonadota > Cloacimonadia > Cloacimonadales > JAMOQM01 > JAMOQM01. Next base: position 2,537 of record JAMOQM010000046.1, read on the forward strand.
CAGTTTTTCACAAAAGATAATTT
>JAMOQM010000047.1 GCA_027064005.1 Candidatus Cloacimonadota bacterium
ACCATCTAAAGTATAAGTTGTGCTTACCCATTTTTTATCATCACTAGTTCCTGATTCAAACATCTCCATACCATCTTCAAAATTATATGTTTCTTCGTTTATCAAAACTGAAGACCAGTTATTGCTTGATTGAATAAATTCAAATGTTGCTTCATCTATTTCTTCATCTGTTAATCCATTTTCAGCTAATAATGATAGCGATAATACAACAAGTGCAAACATAACTATTAATATTCTTTTTTTCATTTTCTTATCCTTTTTTGTATTTTTTATTAAAATTCAATTCATTGATTTTGAAGTTAACAAAATATCTTCTATCCGTTGCCACAAATAGCGATAGAAGATATTTGCCGAATGAATTTGTTTTTTCCGAGATAGAAAATATTTTCATAATTATTTATGAATTTAATAAAAAAGTTGTGGTATTTTAGAGTTTTGGCACAATAATTGCGAGGGTGGGGGGGGTAAACGTCAAATATTCACACAATGAGAAAACTTCAGAAAAATATCTTTTATGAAAACATGATCTCCAAAATCTCATTGTTACTCCCTAAAATTTTTAATTATTTGCAAATTTACGTTTGAGAAAATAATCGTCAATATTTTTTTATGATTTAAATTTTTTCTAAAAAAGAATTGGATTCATTTTTTTGCTCCAAATTTGTTTTATCGTAAAAAACCTTTTGAGATTCCCAGTTCCCGAATGATCGGGAAAAATGACAAGAATGAAAAACTAACCACAGACTTTCACGGACAGACACAAAAATATAGAGACAAGACAATCTTATCTCTACAATATTAATTTTCCAAATCCCTTAAACCATGAACCTTGCACCATAAACCTTAAACCTTGCACACTGCATCATAAACCTTCCGATTATTTCACCAAACGTCATTTTTTTTGTAAGGTCTTTCTTATCTTTGTTGCTATATTTTTAACCATATTTTACGCTTATTTTTTAACAATTCAATTTTTTCTTTTGGAATTGAATCCGCAAGTCTAAAGTGGCAAAATACCATGAGTTTTTTTTGGTCCAATGAGGTAATTTCCCTTTTTTAATAATTATCTCATCATTTGGATTTAAAAAAGTATCTGAAGCATCTTGCTTTGGATTTTGAATTGCCAAAGATTCTTGCTTTTTCAGATTCAAAAGCTGAAAGCTTTTGTTACTTTGGCGGGTATTTTTGAGATGAGCTATCAAACTTTCATCAACCATATAATTTACAATTTCTTATGGAATATAAAAAGAACCGGTTTGTTTTCCGGCAGTTGTTTTAGTTTCAAAATTATAGCTTGCGAGCAGGTTTTCAAAAACTCTCCCGAGAAATTCGGAATCAAGAGCAACTTCAATATCGTTTGGTTCATTTTCATCAATAGTAAAATTATAATTTTTGAGGATATTAATCAAACCCATAACTGAAGCTGTTTTTGTCTTCTTATTTTTTTCCCCGAATTCAGCTGTTAATTCTGTTTTTTCTTCCATACCGAAAAATAAGTAATCAGGAACAACAAGTTGATGCTCTTTGGAGAGATTATCCGAAAATCCACTGAGATAAAGGTTATTATATTTATCATCAAGACATTCAAAAAATCCACAATTTAGAAAAGAAACATAATCATTCATTAAATTCAGAAAACATCAGGATTTTTTAAATACGTTTTGTAATAGTTTGAAAGATTTCAGGTGGTTTAAGGAATGGGTTATTCCTTTTTAAAAAGATTTGAATTCAAAGAATCAATATATTCTACATTCCTAAATACACAATCCGCAATTTTTATTTGACTTAATTTTCTCAAAAAAAATTATTAAAAAATTGGAGGTTTTATGATTGAAAGTATTCGTATATCAAAAAATAAAGTTGAGATTTTAGACCAAACGCAATTGCCGTTTTTGGAAAAATATCTTCCTATTAAAGATTATCGAGAAATGGCTGAAGCTATTTTTAAATTGAAAATACGTGGTGCTCCGGCAATTGGAATTGCAGCGGCAGCCGGGAGTTACTTAGCATCTTTAGAATTTTCCGATAAAAAAGATTTTTCGGATAAGATTTTTACCGCAATTACCGATTTGGAAAATACCAGACCGACAGCGGTAAATCTATTTGCGGCAACCTCAAAAATACGGGAAATGATTCAAAAAAATCCCGAAAATATTTCCGAGCAATTATATAACTTTACTTTAGATTTGATGAATTATGAAAAAATCGCTTGTGAAAAAATGGGTGAAATAGGTTCTAAATTTATTGGAAATGTTAAAAATATTCTTACTCACTGCAATACGGGAAGTCTCGCAACTTACGGAATTGGAACTGCTTTGGGCGTTATTCGAACCATTTCTTTAAATCATCAAATTAAGGTTTTTGCTGATGAAACTCGCCCGCTTTTACAAGGTTCACGTTTAACAATGTGGGAATTAAATAAATCTCATATCGATTCTACTTTAATTACTGATAATATGGCTGCTCAAATTATCAAAAAAGAAAAAATAGATTGCATCATTGTTGGTGCTGATAGAATTGCAAAAAATGGTGATTCGGCAAATAAAATCGGAACTTTCGGGCTGGCAATTTTAGCAAAACATTTCAAAATACCATTTTACATTGTTGCTCCGGAAACAACAATTGATCGTAAAATTATGAATGGAGATGAAATCAAAATTGAAGAGAGAAATTATAATGAAGTACGTAAAATCAAAGATTATCCGATAACTTCGGATGAATTTAAGGTGGCAAATCCGGCTTTTGATGTAACCCCGTCCGAAATGATTACCGCCATTATTACAGATGAAAAAGCTTATCAATATCCCTACAATCTTTAAGATATTTTTACTTATTTTCATACCTTTTCAATTAAATGGTTTTGAAAAAATTAAGCCGGTTTTTCCGTTTGAGAGCTTGCTTAATAGTCAGATATATTTAGATAAACTGTTTAAATCTCAAAGTCGGAAACAAAAGATTGGTGAGGTTAAATTTGGTTACAATGACTCTAATTTATTTTTTATTAAGATATATAACCGACAGGATTTTGTAGAATTTAATTCTCGATTTAAACAGCATTTTTCGATAAATAAATTTCAAATAAAAATAGACAGTCTGCATTTTTCTCTAAAAAATTATAAATGGGAAAATAAAGATAATTTGGAAACTTTAAATCCTGGATTTTCATATTCTAATAAAAATGATTTTCCGGATTTCCAGACTAAATATCAATATTTTAGTAACTTTGATTTTCATAATTTAGAATTTTCGATTAGAAAAAAATGGTTGGAAATCCCAATTACAATCTCAGCATCTAAAAAATATTCTTATAATACCGGATTCAGATTTATCAAAAAATATGAGGAAAAAATTTATGCTGCCGGCTTAAATTATTCTAATGATGAAAAACATCTTTTCCCGTTTTTATTATATTCATTTGAAAAGAAACATCGTTATTTTTTTACTTCCAAACTATCTTTAAAACAAAATTCTTATCCGATAAATTCTTATTTTAGCGAGAAATCTTTATTTTGGCAAAGTTCTTATCCACAAAAAAATATCAATTCTATTTTGAGTAAAGAACTGAAATTAAATTTAGATTGGCAAAACAATAATGTAGAAAACAGATTTAACGCGACAATCCATTCTTCAGAAAAATCTTGGAAATATATCTGGTCAGGAAAATCATTTAGTATCGGGACTGAAAATAAAGAAATTTATACAGCAGATTTATCTTATTCTTTGAAAAGGAACAGCTCTATTTTTGCAGTAAAATATCATTTTGGAGATTTGACGGATTTTAAAAAAGAAGCTGAAATTTCCTTTATTAAGAAAATATTTTTGAACGATATAGATTCTGAAATTGGCATTTTTTGGATTAGAAATCTCAAAATTAATCAGGATAAATTTTCTTATCCGGAATTAAATATAAAGCTAAATCTAATAAGATTCAATTCATTTTTAGGTTTAAAATATTCCTATATTAATGATTTGAAATATCCGACAAAAAGTAATTTTTACCTTTCAGTCGGAATTAACTTTTAGAAACTGAAGGAATTTTATTGAGCTCCTTCCCTAAATATTTAACCTTAAATCCTAAAACCTTTCGCCTTCTGCATAAACAATCATTGACAGAAGAGCAATAAATTTATTTTTTTTTCAAAGAGGTAAAAATGGTAACTAAAAGTCAGAAAGTAAGGCTCGGAATTTTCGTTTCTGTTATGATTATTTTATTAATAATATTATCTATTTCCGTAATAGGAACTCAGATTTTTCAAAAAAGAAAATATTTTTTTATAAAATATAAAGATTCGTCTATTAATGGACTTCAGGTCGGAGGAACGGTCAAATACCACGGAATTAATGTCGGACGAATTGACGATATTAGCATTGATCCTGAAAATGTTTCCAATATTATTATTAAATTTAGCGTAGATCCTAAAACTCCCATAAAATCAGATGTTAAAGCTCAATTAATCTATGTTGGAATTACCGGCTTAAAGCAGGTTGAACTTGTCGGAGGTTCAAATCAAAGCAAAGATCTTCCTCCTAATTCTTTTATTATGCCTCAAAATACCGCTTTAACGAATATTTCCGGAAAAGCTGAAGTTATTGCTGAAAAAGTTGAGTTGCTTTTAAATAATTTAAATTCTCTTGTTAATGTTCAAAACAGAGAAAACATTACCTATTCGATTGCAAATTTCACCGATTTATTGGATTCTAATAGAGATAATATTTCATCAATTGTAACGAATGTTGACAGCATTACTTTTTATACCAAAAATATTACGCGAGATGCTTCTAAAACGATGGCAAAAATAAACAATATAATTAATTCCAAACAATTGGAGACAATTTTGAACAACTCTTCTGATTTTTCCAAGCAATTGGCTTCAATTAAACTTGATTCTTTGGTTACCAATCTTCAAGCGACAATATTTCAAGCTAATAGATTGGTTACTCATGCTGATTTAACTCTGTTGAAAAGCCGACAAGATATTTTGAGGACATTCGAAACTTTACGCGAAACTGTTGATTATTTGAATGAATTTGCCAGAGAAATTAATGATGATCCGAGGTTGTTACTTCGAGAAGCTCAAAGAAATACAAAAAATTAAAAGGGGAAAATATGATTGCATTAATTATGGCAGGAGGGGTTGGAAGTAGATTTTGGCCTTTAAGCAGAAAAACTAAACCGAAACAATTTTTAAATATAATATCTGAAAAATCAATGATAAAAATGACGGTTGAGCGTTTGAATCATAAAATTAAATTAGAAGATATTTATATTGTTACTCAAAAAAATCAAGTGGAATTGCTGAAAAAAGAATTACCAATTTTACCGACGGAAAATATTTTAGTAGAACCGATGGGACGAAATACCGCACCTTGTATTGCTTTCAGTGCTTTTATATTAAAAGAAAAATACGGTAATGATGAAAAGATGTTGGTTGTTCCGGCTGATCATTATATTCCCGATTCAGATGAATTTTGGGAAAAAACAAATATTGGTGATAATTTGGCAGATCAAGGCGGATTAATTACTTTTGGGATAACTCCGACTTTTCCGGCAACCGGATATGGATATATTGAAGTAGAAAAATCTTCAAACGAATATCAAAAGATACTTCAATTTAAAGAAAAACCTGATGAGGATTTGGCAAAATCATTTTTGGAGAATGGAAATTTCTATTGGAATAGTGGAATGTTTGTGTGGAAAATTGGAGTTATTTTAGAGCAATTTGAAAAATATCTTCCGAAAATTTATTCTTTATTACAGCAAATAAATGAAAGGGTAAAAGCAAATCAAGATTTTGCAGAAATATATCGTCAAATGCCAAATATTCCGGTTGATATTGGAATTCTGGAGCAAGCCGAGGAAAGGTTTTTAATTCCGGTTTCTTATTTTTGGAGCGATGTTGGGAGCTGGAAAGCTTTGTATGAAATTTCAAAAAAAGATGAAAAAGGAAATGTAATAAATTCTGCTCACTTTTTTGATAAAGTAGAGAATAGTTATTTTTCTTCAGACAAATTTGTTGCAGCTATAAATGTTAAAAATGTCGCTATTATTGATTCTAAAGATGCAATATTGGTTATGAATCTCGATGATTCTCAAAAAGTAAAATCTGTTGTTGAATTCTTAAAAAACAATAATGAAAAATTATTATAACTTATTCACCGACAATCACACAAAATTAGTTAATAAAATAAATTAATGGAATATATTTCTGCTCTAATGCTCTTTAAATCAAGGAATTACAAACAGATTTTCTATGTGGATAACTTGTGCATAAAACAGTTCAATTTTTTAAAATTCTTCCATAACTACCTAAATTATAAAGAGTTATGGCGGTGGACAAGTTTTTCCCGAAATGTAGATAACTTGTGGTTGAATGAATTTGAATCATTATTTATTTAATATTTATGGTTGCTAAAACTAACTATCTGGAAATAAAAAACTTAGGGATAAATCTCGGTGATTTTATTCTAAGTAATATTTCCTTTTCTTTAAAAAAAGGTGAAATGTTAATCTTATTAGGACACAGCGGATCCGGAAAATCTACGATAATAAGATTAATTTCAGGATTGCTAAAACCGGATGAAGGTGAAATAAATATCAATGAGAAAAATATCATAAATGTGAAAACTTATAAAAGGAATTTCGGGCTTGTTTTTCAAGATTTCGCTTTGTTCCCGCATCTTACCGTTTCAGAAAATATCGCTTTCGGTTTAAAAATAAAAAAAATGAGTAAAAATGAAATCCAAAAAAAAATCTCTTATTTCTTGGAAATGGTTGGCTTAAAAGGTTATCAAGATAGAAAAATAGAAATGCTTTCCGGAGGTGAAAAACAAAGAGTTGCACTCGCGAGAACTTTGGCACCGGAACCTGATTTGATTTTATTTGATGAACCTTTAAGTGCTCTTGATGAAAATATGAGATTAAATTTGCGAAAAGAAATTAAACGAATTCAAAAGAAATTACATTTTACCGGCATTTTTGTAACTCATGATAGAAAAGAAGCTTTTGAGTTGGGCGATAAAATCGCTTTAATTTCTAATGGAAAAATGCTTCAATTCGGAGAGCCTAAATCATTATATTTGAATCCAAAAACACCCGAAGTTGCTGAGTTTATCGGAATAAACAATAACTTTTCGGGACAAATTATTCATTATGAAAAAAATCTTAAAATTGCTGAAATGAACAAAATAAAAATAGAATTTGAATCAAATATAGATTTTGAATTAGATGAAAAAATACGTATTTATATTAAATCGGAGCTTTGTTTTTTTTCAAATGAGAAAAGTGAAAAAAATTGCTTTGAGACAAAAATCACTAAAATTACCGATTATGGTCAAAATATTGAAGTCATAACTTACCTGGGAAAAAATGTTTTAAAAATCCCGATGTTACGCCCAAATATGACTCTTGACGAACTTTTTGAAATGAAATATCTTACGATTCCAATCCAATCAATTAATGTTTTTAGGAGGTAAATAATGCGAAAATTCCTAATAATCTTTGGTTTAATGACAATTGTTTTTTTTATCACTTCTTGTTCGGATTCAAAAAGCGGAAAACCTAAAAAAGAATGGACTGTTCTGATTTATATGAATGGCGATAATTCACTTTCCGATTCGATTAATCCGGACATAAATCAAATGGAAGCTTCTCAATTTGATGAAGAAAAAATGAACATTATCGTTCAAGCAGATTATAATAATTTTGCATCTGATCCCAGACCTTGTATTTATAATATTAAAAATGACGAAGATAATTCTACGATTTCATCACCCAAAATAAAATCACTCAGCGAAGTTGATAGCGGAGATTGGTCAGTTGTGGCAAATTTTATAAATTGGGGAATGAAAGAATATCCGGCAGAAAAATATGCGGTAATTTTATGGTCGCACGGAAACGGTTGGATGCCGAAAAATGATAGATTTTCCAGCTTCTTTCCTGATAGCGTAACCCATAATCATATCAGCATTGTAGATGGTGACTATCATAATTTATTTAATTCGTTAAAAAATAAAGTGGATGTTTTGATTTTGGATGCTTGTAATATGCAAACAATAGAGAATTTGTCGGAATTGTCTCCAAAAGTAGATTTTGTAGTTGGCTCTGAACAAACAATACCTGACACCGGATTTCCTTATGATGATGTTTTTCGTGATTGGAGCAATTTGGATAATCCGCGAGATTTTGCAATTTCTGCGAGTGAAGATTATTACAATTCTTATTTTCCGGGAGGAAGTCAAAACTATCAGGGTGATAATTTTACGATTTCAATTAGTGCGGTTGATATGAGTAAATTCCAAGAATTTAGGTCTGATTTTATGGATTTTTTGGAAACGAATCAAGCCAATATTTCGACTGAATCTTTTCTAAGTGCAAGAGAAAATTCTGTTGAATTTAATGATTTACAATGGGATATTGATATTGTAGAATTTCTTCATAATCTAAAAAATGAGGTTGATAATCAAAATATAAATAGTCAAATTGATAGCTTAATTACACTTTCAAATGAGTTGTTTATTTCGGCTAAATCTTATGATTATTTTACTTATTATGTTGGACAGGCGACGATTTGTTTCCCGAAAACAAAAGAAGATTATGAATATTTAATTGAGAGATATGAAAAATTAGAAATTGCGAAAGATACATATTGGACTCAATTTTTGCGTAATATTTTGAATTAATTTGGAGAAATTATGAGTGCTAAATTTTGCTTTGATTTTGACGAACCGATTGTGGGGACAGCTATTCATAACGGTCATAAAACAAGACATTTTACTTTGAATAATTTTGCGATTTCTGATTCTCAAAGACTTTATGAAGAAGATCCTTTTACTGATTTTTTTGTTGAGAATTTCCATAATAATATTGTTGTTGATTTTAGCAGATTTGAAGTTGATTTGAATAGATCAAGACCGCATTCAGTTTATTTGGAGCCGGAAGATGCTTGGGGTTTAAAGGTTAGGAAAAAGCAGGTTCCCAAAAATCAAATTGAAAAATCTTTAGAAATTTATGATGATTTTTATCGAAGAGCAAAGTTGTTTTTTGACGAATTGGTTTTTAAATACGGGTATTTTTTTGTTTATGATATTCATTCTTACAATCACAGACGAAACGGAGCAACTGCAGAAGTTGATGATCCTGAAAAAAATCCCGAAATAATTATCGGAACAAGTAATATGGATGCTAAATTTTCGCCAATCGCCGAAGTTATCAAAAAATCTATTTCACAAAAGTTTTTTTTAGGAAGAAAATTAGATGCGAGAATAAATGTTAAGTTTCCCGGAGGAAATTTTGCTCGTTGGATTCATCATAATTATCCTAATTCCGGGGTTTGTATTTCTCTGGAATTTCAAAAGATTTTTATGGATGAATGGACTGCGGAAGTTTACGCCCCAATTCAATTTAGATTACGAGAGATATTAGAAAATAGTTTGGGTGATATTAGAGAATATTTGAAAGAAGAACTTTTTAAAAATAAATTAAGTTAGAATTATTTTAAATAAAAAAGCGACTCAGCTTGCTTTTGCCGAGTCGCACAATTTTTATTAACATTTTTTATTTAAATTCATAAACCAGTTCATTTTCACCTTTTGGAAAAATCTGACCGATAATGAGAGCACCTTTTGCTTTTTTATCAAGATCAAAAGTTTGATACGAATCATTCATATAATGGAACATTTTTCTAAAGGAAGAAATTGCTTTTGCACTATTCCAAACATAAATCGAAACAGATTTTTCGGGATTATATGTAGAACCGAAACTTACAATCATCGAACCTTTTTTAGATGAATTTATTGTACCGTTTATTTCAAAAGCATCTTTTGAGATTTTTATATTTTGAGGAAGATGAATTTTTCCCAAAAGAGAATTATTGTCATATTCTCCCAAAACAAATATTGAATTATTTTTCAAATCATCTTCGGTAACCTTATTTGAAAGCTTGATTGTAATTTCATATCCGCTTCGAGCAAGCATTGAAGCAACCATTTGCAAACGAGAGGTCATATCACCTTTTTCAGGTAGAATAACAAGCGGTTTATCATTTAAAGTTCGGTTCAAATTATATGGCATACTTTCGTTAGAAATCTTTTTAAGAAGGAATGCATCCGGATCTATTTCAATTTTAGCCGGTTCATTTTTTAACTTGATTGAATAAGTAGCTTTCGTATCAAGAAGAGTGATAGTTTTAGTTATTTCATCACCATTTTTCAAGGTAACTTTTACCGGAATTTGAATTGGCATCGAAGGATCTTTTTGTAGATTGAAAGTCAGAACATTGTTGTTATATTTAACGCCATCAAAACGAATATGAGCCATTTCTTTTGAATTTAACCAGAAATCAAAAATTTTATCGAGAGATAATTTTCCCGAATAATGTTTTTTAAATACAGTTTTAATATCATTCCAATTTGTAACTTTGCCTTTGTTGGTTTTATAAAAATCCTTAATAGTATCAAAAAATACATCTTTCCCCAAAATATTATATAGATTTACAAAAAGCATTGCTCCTTTTTGATAACCGATTGTTGCTTCATCATCATTATGTTGATAAACAAAATCTTTGAGAGGAAAGTTCTTTTCAGCAGGAAGAAGATTATTTTCCAGAATTGCTTTTTTTCGCCAATCTTTTGCTTTGTCAGGTTCATCATTCAAAATATTTTGATAATAATTTGATGAAAAAACGGTGAGAGCTTCACACCAATTCCCTTCTTCATAATCTACATAAACACTATTCCCCCACCAATTATGACAAAATTCATGAGCGATTACACCCGGAGAAAGTGTTATAAATGGCATTTTTACAATTTCTTTGGTCAATAAAGTATAATTTGGCATTCCAAATCCGGAAGCGAAAAAGTTTTCAACAACACTAAATGAGCTAAATGGATAATCCCCGAAAAGTTGAGAATACTCTTTAAGATATTTTTCTACACCATTTAAATAAACGTCTGCCAATTTTGCATCATCAGGAAGTAAATAAGTTCGAAGTTCAACTCCGTTTACCATTCTGCTTTTTACTTCAAATCTATTTCCAACTAAAGAAATATCTGAAACCGAAAGCTCGGTTTTCCAATTATAAGTGGTTTTTTCATTACCAACAGTTTTGGTTTCTTTACCGCTTGTGAGAATTTTAAATTCATTTGGACAGATTATTGTTATGTCAAAATCAGCTAAACCTTCACCAATAACCGGATACCAGTTTTGTCCGGGAAGATATATTCCTTCATTTTTGGCATCGGAAATAATCCCCATTGTTCCATCATGTGTTTGATTGAGAGCTCTGCCATTTAGAGGAAAATAAACTTTACCGCCATAAACAATTTTTACTTTATTTGAATCGTAATTTTTAGAAAAAACAATTTTCTGGTAATCTTTATCTTTCTCTATGATTTGATATTTTATTTTTTCCCCATTCATACTTATATTGGAAATATTGTAAGCTGATAAAAGAGCAATCGTATCATTTTTAGTGATTTCTTTTGATAAAGTTAATTCGTCAGATCCGGTTAATGTTTTTTCCGAGGGAATAATCTCCAAATTTAAATTGTGTTTAAGAATAGTATTGGAGATGTTATTAAACATTTTTGGGGTTTTAAATTTTTTTTCTTCTTTTTGAGGAAATCTTTTGGCGAAAATTAAAAAATCACCTAAATCTTTTTTCTCCGGATTAAATTTCAGACTTTCACCTTTTTTAATTATTACCGGAGTGATAACCGCAATTTTTAAATTTGGATTTAATAAACTCAATTTATTGGCTGTTCCAAGATGAGATTCGCTATGAAAATCTCCATTAAAATGGATAACTTGAGTGCCTTTATGTTTTTGAAGATATTCATAAATACTTTCAGCCATTGTGTCGTCTTTTAAACATTGAGCCGCATAAATATTTTCCAACATTTTATTCATTCCCATCGCACTTTTTCTTCCCATATTTGCTGCCATAGTTTCCATAAATTGCTTTTTGTATTGATTGTCTAAAACTTTAAGATTTTTTGCAATATACTTTTTCTCGTTTGGAGGAAGGTTTTTTAAAGATGCCGGAGTTTGTTTATTTACCATAGCAGCATATTTTCTGGGAACATTGGCTGCGATAAGATCATAATTATTTTCTTTTGCAAAATTAACAATTTTCTTATAATCCGTCGGATAATTTGGCCAAGCTCGTGATTTCTTTAGAAATTCTTTTTCTCCAATTTTTCCTGCCAAAAAATCATTAACAATATTTTGGGTATCGCGTTCAAACATTTCCATTGAGATAGCTAATTTCTTTTTCTTTCTGAAAATGCCTTTCTTAGCTAATAAAGGTAAAATATCCGCTTCTAATTGATGAATAAGAACATCATCATGCCACTCTCCAAAAAAGATTACATCATAATCGGAAAGCTGTTTTGCCAATTTCTTCATCGATAATTCTTTTCCGTTGGAAGATTGGTAAATTCTGAAATCGTTCCTATCAAAAGTTTTAGCTGTCAAAAGTGATAAATTTGTAATTAAAAAAAGTACAAATATTAATGTCAGTTTCCTCATTTTTACTCCTGCGATGTAAATATAAAATTACATCTTATTTTGATAAAAACAAATGTCTTTAGGTAAATGTTTGAGTCAATTAATTATTAATGGATTGGTGATGCCAGGTCATCTTTTTTTCAGTACTTCTGTAATGTCGTTCATCTTGTTGATGTCACCAACGCCGGAGTTGTCGGATTTATGGGGAATCCCGGTTAAGTTGTTTTTTAATATTTATCTGTCGATTAATGATACTGAATTGCCCTGTATGGAATTAAATTTCATTATTATTACTTTCGCCCGCATTTATTATAGGATTTGTTATAGGAGTTTAAATTTTTACTGTTTGAAAATTAAAGAGGAAGTGAAATAAACACCTCCTCCTAATCCATAATTTTATTCTACTTCGTTATTTACAGCTATAATCACCATCAATAACTAATTTATTTTTACATCTCTTTTGGAATATCTTTGAGTTTCTCAACATTAATTACATCAATTCTTAAACAGCGTCCCATGATATACATTTATAACAGTCTTTACAAAGGTAACCAACCAGAAAATAACTAAAAGCAAATATAGAGCAAAACCAATGTAATCGATTAGTTGAATTCCAAATAGTGTTGATATTGTATGACTTGCGGCTACATATGCTCCAAGAGGAAATGTAAAAGCCCACCAAGACATTGCATAGGGAAGTTTAAGTTTTCTAATATAGTGAATGGTCATTGCAATAGCCATTATAACCCACCAAATACCTAATCCCCAGAATATAAATCCAAATACAAAGAAAGGTTCCTTCACTGTTATAAAATATGAGTTTTTGGTTAAGTTAACCAGCGCAACGGTTCCCGCTCCGATAGGTCCAAGGTTTATCCATATGGTTGAGGCAAGGGTGTTTGGCAAAGGCTTGTGAAGAATAAAACGATACATTGATATTGCAAATAGAGCAAGATAGATAAAAAAGCCGGAACCCCATCCAAAATAGTTAATGAATATAACAAATTCCTGCAATATTCCTGAAACATGCGGAATAATTAAACTTCCTGCAATAGGAATTACAATTAGCCCGACCGGTGGAATAAACCATGCCGGATTTATATGATCAAGTTTAACATGCTCACCTTTGAACATTATATATGGTGTAAGTACGCCAAAATATATTGTCCCCAACGCTCCTATAAACCAAAAGATCTCTCCAATAGCAATATTTTTACCGATTACAATAAAATTCGCTGCTAAAACAAGCATACCTACCGCTATTGTAGCATAAAAATTTGATAATACCGGATGCTCTAAATCTTTTAATGCTTCTTTTCTGAAGAATATCCACCTAAAAATCCATGGAATTAATAAAACAAAGAAAAGAATAATGTTGAAATAAAATAAGATATTAGCCACATTTTTCAAAAATGGAATATACTTAGAATAGGATAAACTGGTCAGAGCCAGTATTCCCGTTCCCATGACACTTGCAAACCAAGATGGTGTAAAGTTCTTAACTATCTGACATTTACATTCTATATCTCTTAACATAAAGACACCTCCAATATTTTATTTTTTTGAATTTACTGTTTTAAGATTTGAGAAGAAGTGAAATAAACACTCCCTCCTAATATTTACAGGTATAACCATAATCAAAAACCAATTCACTTCCGGTAACAAATTTTGATTCATCAAATACAAGATAAAGAATTCCGTATGTACCACCTGTTACGACAACGATTTTTTTTTCTCCTTTTTTCATAACTTTTCTCCTTTTTTATTTATTTGCTTTTTATAGTAAATTGTCCTCTTTTTTATTTTATGTGTATTGCTTACAATTGCTCTGTAAATGATTGAATATGGATAGTTTGGCATTTCAATGCTTAAATTTGTCAGTTTACTATTGTGTTTATTTATTACTACAGTCTTCATTTCCAGCACTCTCTGCCAAATGTACTATATTTTTGTTATAACCGGACATAACGATCACCTTTGTGATGCCGTCTTTTTTCAGCGCTTCCGCAACATCGTTCACTTTGTTGAAGGCACCAACACCGGAGTAATCAAGGCTAGCGGTTCTCAACTCAAACATCTTGCAGATGTCTGCTTCCTGTCTCATCAATTCCCCCTATTTGATAACATAATATCAATATGAAGTTAGCGGATTTATGATGAAATTCTCCGTCAAGATATTTTTTAATATTTAATTGTCGATTGATGATAAAGGATTGTCATGTATGAAGATGAAATTTTCATATTTTTGCTTTTGTACGCATTTTTTATAGGATTTGTTATGGGGGGTAATTTTTTCTTTTTGAGGAAAT
>JAMOQM010000048.1 GCA_027064005.1 Candidatus Cloacimonadota bacterium
CCCTAAACTCGGGGGATTATTAATAAAAGGCGTGAAAGGAACCGGGAAAAGTACGGCGGTTTATTCAATTCCGGAAATAATGAACCCAATTGAAATTCATGAAGGTTGCCAATTTAACTGTAATCCTAAAAATGAAAAGGAATGGTGTTCCTTTTGCAAAAATGAAAAGAATAAAAAAATCATAAAAATTAATCCACAAATAATTTCTATTCCTCTCAGTGTAACGGAAGAAAGATTAATGGGAAGTGTAAATGTCGAACAACTTCTAAAATCAGGAGATTATAAATTTATCCCCGGATTATTAACTTTGGCACATCGCCAAATTCTTTATCTTGATGAAGTTAATTTGATATCCGATCATATAATTGATGATATTCTTGATGTTGCAGCAACGAAATATAATAAAATTCAAAGAGAAAATTTTTCCTTAGAGCATAAATCTGATTTTTTATTAATCGGTACAATGAACCCTGAAGAAGGAGAATTACGTCCTCAAATTTTGGATAGATTTCCGCTTTCGATTATTATGAATACGGTAAAATCCCCGAAAGCTCGCAAAGAGATTATTGAAAGAAATATTGCTTTTGAGAATAATCCAGAGGAATTTAGGGAAAAGTTTGCTTCGGAAACCGAAAGGTTGAAATTTCTTATTGATATTACTAAAGAAAATTTGGGAAAAGTAAAAGTTTCGGAAGAAATTTACCAAATGGTGATAAACCTTTGTATTGCCAAAAATGTTGATGGTCACAGAGCTGATATAAGCATTATCAAAACAGCAAAAACCTATGCTGCTTTAGAACAAAAATCTGAAGTAGAACTAAAACATATTAAATTTGCGGCAAACTTGGCATTAAATCACAGAACACGAAACGGTGGACTTGATAAACCATTACAAAAAGAGGAAATAAATAATTTTTTAGATAATTATGAAATAGCGAACATAGATGAAAAAGATACAAAAGAATATTTAGTATTTGGTGAAGGAGGTTTGGTTAACTTTGAAAAAAAGTAATAGAACAACTTGAGGAATTATCTCAATTTTCAGAAGTGAACAGTGATTCCGAAATTATTAAAAGATTGAAGAATAATAGCAAAAACAGATATTTAGATAGGAGAAAACAATATTTCTCGGCAAAGCTGTTAAAATATTTTTTAAGTCGTATTGATAACAAAAAAAGAAAAGATGAATTGAAGCAACTTCTTGCTTTGTTCTCAAATCCGAATAACAGGATTTTTATTCAAAGTAATCAATTAAAAGGAGTAATTTTTGATGAAAATCCTACTTTGAAAAAAATTATTTCAAATGTCATGGCTATTTTAAAACCAAAATGGAGCTTTTCCGGCAAAAGTAATTTTAGACAAAACCCGAGAAAAATAAGATCTGAAAAATACAATTTTGATTTGAAATCAGAAAATATATCTTTAAATAAATTTAAAAAATATAAGAGAAAAAACACAAAATTCTTACGTAAAAATAATCAAGGAAATGAAATAAATAGAGTTTTGCGTTATTCCATTCAAAAAAATAACAATCAATTAGCATTGATTCCAACCATTAAAAATTCGATAAAAAACGGAAACTATAATTTAAATAATAAATCTTTTAACATTCGTAAATTTGATTTTCTCTATCCTATTCCAATAAATAAAGAGCAAATAAATATGATGGTGATTTTGGATAGTAGCAAATCTATTTCTTGGTTTGTGAAATATATTGAAAAATTTCTCCCTATTATTACGGCTTATTCATTCAAAAAAAGAGATAAGATCGGTTATATAACTTACAAAAACGGTTCTGCCCATATAATACATTATCCAACATTAAATGTTCAGCAAATTATTGGAAGCATCAACTCCACAAGAATTGAAGGAGAAACTCCTTTATCGGAAAGCCTTCAATTGGCAAACCAAGTTTTTAAAAAACAGCAATACAATTATCCCGGTATGAAAAATATGATTCTTATGATTTCCGATTGTTTTCCTGAGCCTCTGGAAGGCGGTCATAAAGATATTTTTGATGAGCCTGCATATAAAAAAATGATATCAGAAACTAAAAAAATTGCTGAGAACAATATTGATTTAACAATTATTAATCCGGCTCAAGTTAAAAACAACAGCTATAATTGGGGAAGAAAATTGGCCAAGAAGCTACAAACATTATATGAAATTAATTATTTGGAAATTAATAAACCGCAAAACAAAAACTTTTTTAATTCTAAAGAAAAAATGATTGAGATGGAACTAAAAAATTTAGTTCAAGAATTTATCGAATTGAATAGATGATGTTTTTATCTGTCTTCTTATCATCCTCATTTTCCTTCCTTGTCATCCTTCCCGATGAATCGGGAATTGAGGATCTGTATTTTTAGAATGGTTTTCTTTTTTTGTCATCCTCAACTCGATTGGGGATCTGTATTACGAGAATGGTTTTCTTTTTTTGTCATCCTCAACTCGATTGGGGATCTGTATTACGATGATAGTTTTCTTTTTTTGTCATCCTCAACTCGATTGGGGATCTGTATTACGATGATAGTTTTCTTTTTTTGTCATCCTCAACTCGATTGGGGATCTGTATTACGAGAATGGTTTTCTTTTTTTGTCATCCTCAACTCGATTGAGGATCTGTATTACGATGATAGTGTGCAAAAGAGAGATTCCTCCCGATGCTCGGGGGGAATGACAAAGGAGGGGAAAGGAAAAAAGAAGATTCCCGCTTTCGTGAGAATGACAAAATGGACGGGAATGACAACGGAAATGGGAATGACAAAATGGACGG
>JAMOQM010000049.1 GCA_027064005.1 Candidatus Cloacimonadota bacterium
CCGATTTGTAATGCCATTAACGCTGAAGCAAAGTCTTTATCAATCACAGCATCAATACCTTCTAAAGTACCGTCTTCATTATAATAAACGGGAATTCCACCACCACCGCAAGCAATAACAATATTTCCTTCATCTACCATTTCTTTAATAGTTTTCTTTTGAATGATGTCTTGTGGTATTGGAGAAGGAACTACCTGACGATAACCTCGTCCTGAATCTTCGACCATTGTCCAACCATAATCAGCTTGCATTTTTTCAGCCGTTTCTTTATTGTAAAAAGGACCAACCGGCTTAGATGGATTTTTCATACTTGGATCGTTTTTATCAACGATAACTTGAGAAACAATCGTCATAACATTTCGGTCAATATTAGAAATTTTAAGACGGTTTTGAAGGCTTTGTTCGATCATATAGCCCATTGTTCCTTCAGTTGCCGCATTTAAAATACCAAGTGGTAAAGGAGCAACATTCTTATCAATTCCTGCTAATTGTTGTAAAAGTAAATTACCGACTTGTGGACCGTTCCCGTGACTTATGGCGAGAAGATAACCTTGTTTGATTAATTCTACAACTCCACCTAAACTACTTCTTGTGTTAACAAATTGTTCGGATATTTTACCTTTTTGACCAGCTTTAATGATGGCATTTCCACCTAAAGCTAAAACAGCTTTTTTAGACATTTTACCTCCAACTTTTTATTTAATTTTGATTTTTTAGAGTAAAGGACAAATTTTAAAAACAATATTTTTTTGATAAGCTTTTTTTATTTTATTCTTGAGGTTTTATAATATTTCTTCAGAATGCTTAGCTTTCTTTTTATCAAGCATTAAATGCGGGAAAAATTGGATAGAATTATTTTATGCTCTTTAAGTGAGAAAAATTTTATTAACTTTATTAAAATTGATTTTTAAGAAAATAAAAAAGTATTAATTAATTGACTCTTTTTAATTGAAAAATTAAATTTAATTGTCGTTGAAAATGAAATGCATAAAATATACCAAAAATGTCGAAAATTAGTGTTTTTGAGAAAAAAAATAAAATAAAAAAATGCTTGTAGATAAACAGGCTGTTTTTAGTTTTGCAATAATAATATTTGGAGGAACTAAAATGTCCGAGAAAATTAAAAAAGATCGAGATGGTGGTATCCTGACCGATAGCGATGCTCCCGAAAAGATTGAAGTAGAGCAAAATGAAATTAACTCTGTAGGAGATTATTTTCAATCTCCGGTTTATATTTATTATGATTGGTGCAAAAAATGCGGAATATGTGTAGAATTTTGTCCAACTAATACTTTGGCTAGTAAACCGGACGGAACCCCATATGTCGCTCATCCTGAAAAATGTACTCACTGTGAAACTTGTGATAGGCTTTGCCCTGATTTCGCAATAACCGGTGCAAAGAAATAAGGAGATAATTATGGCACAAAAAGAAACTAAAATGGTATCAAAAAAAAATAATAAACCTAAAAAAAATATCGTGTTGATGCAAGGAAATGAAGCAATTGCTCGCGGTGCTTTGGCAGCCGGAGTAAATTTCTTTGGCGGTTATCCTATTACTCCATCAACAGAAGTGGCTGAAATAATGTCAGAAGAATTACCTAAAAGAGGCGGAAAATTTATGCAAATGGAAGATGAAATTGCAAGTATTGCAGTTATCATCGGAGCTTCTTTAGCTGGTGCAAAAGCAATGACTGCTACTAGTGGACCAGGATTTTCTCTAATGCAAGAAGGTATCGGTTTTGCAAAAATTACTGAAACACCTTGTGTTGTTGTTAATGTTATGCGTGGCGGACCAAGTACCGGTTTACCAACAAAACCTTCTCAAGCTGATTTGATGCAAACCAGATGGGGAACTCACGGAGATGGTCCGGCAATAGTTCTTTATCCTTCTTCTGTAAAAG
Organism: Candidatus Cloacimonadota bacterium; assembly: GCA_027064005.1. Taxonomy (GTDB): domain Bacteria; phylum Cloacimonadota; class Cloacimonadia; order Cloacimonadales; family JAMOQM01; genus JAMOQM01. Next base: position 1,902 of record JAMOQM010000049.1, read on the forward strand.
AAAGTTATGAATTAGCAATCAGAGCGGTAAATTTAGCTGAAAAATACAGAACCTGCGTAGTTTTATTATCTGATGAAGTTTTGGGGCACATGCGTGAAGCTGTAGAAATCCCTGACATTAAAGAAAGTCAAATTATAAATAGAATTAAACCTACTGTTCCTCCTGAATGGTATGCTCATTATGAACAAAATCAAAAATACCTTTCTCCCGTTGCAAGTTTTGGCGAAGGATATAGATTCCATGTAACCGGTTTGGCTCATGATAAATTTGGTTTCCCAACCAACAAATCCAGTGAAGTTCAAATTATGATGGACAGATTAAAAAAGAAGATTACGCATAATATTAGAGACTTGGTACAAATCGAATCATTTATGATGGATGATGCTAAAATTGCTATTTTTGCTGCCGGCATTACTGCTCAAGCAGCGAAAAAAGCTGTTGTTGATGCTAGAGCTGAAGGTATTAAAGTTGGACTTTTGCGTCCATTAACTATCTGGCCTTTCCCTGATAGTGCTGTTGAAAAAATGCTAAAACGAGTGGATACTGTAATTGTTCCCGAGTTAAATCAAGGTCAATTAATCCACGAAATAGAGCGTTTGGCTAAAGATAAAAAAGATAGTAAAATTATTCGTATTCAAAGATTTGACGGGGAATTAATTTCTCCTGATGATGTCTTTAAAGCTATTAAGGAGGCAAACTAAATGGCTGCTGTACCTCAAAAAACTATTCATAAATATCTAAGACATAATAAAAAATTTCCCCACGTTTGGTGCCCCGGTTGTAGCAATGGTATCGTTCTTGGAACAATTATCAGGGCTATTGATGATTTAAAATTAGAAAGAGATGATATTGCAATGGTTTCAGGAATCGGTTGTTCCAGTAGAATGCCGGTTTATGTTGATTTTAACACTTTACATACTCTTCATGGTCGTGCAATTCCTTTTGCTACCGGAATTAAAATGTTTAAACCTCATATGAAAGTTATTGTTATCACCGGTGACGGCGATGCTACTGCTATCGGTGGAAATCATTTTATTCACGCTGCCAGAAGAAATATTGACTTAACTGTTATTTTAATTAATAACAATATATATGGTATGACTGGCGGACAATATTCACCTACAACTCCTCATGATGATGTAGCAACTACTATGCCTTATGGGAATATTGACAATCCCTTTAATATCTGTGATTTAGCTATCGGTGCCGGAGCAACATTTGTTTCAAGAACTACAGCCTATCACGCGATTGAAGCTCAAAATATGATCAAGAAAGCGATTGCTCACGAAGGATTTTCTCTTGTTGAAGTTATTTCAGCTTGCCCGGTAATTTATGGTAAATTAAATAAAAAAGGTAATGCTCCTAAAATGATGAATCAAATGAAAGATAATTCCATTCCATTAGCCGCTGTTAATAAGCTTCCTAAAGAAAAAGTTGAAGGAAAAATTATTCGAGGAATATTAAAAGAAGTTGATCGTCCTGAATATACAAAAGCTTATCAAGATTTAGTTGATAAATTAAATAATAAATAGGAGAAAAAATGGCTATCAATAAAAATACCTCAAAATATTGTGAAACTAGACTTAGTGGTAGTGGTGGACAAGGTCTTATTCTTGGCGGAATAATTCTTGCTCGAGGAGCGATTAAAGACGGATTAAAAGTAAGCCAATCTCAAAGTTATGGCCCGGAATCACGTGGTGGTTCAAGCCGTGCCGATGTTATTATAAATGACGATATGATTTATTATCCGGAGGCAACTCACTTTGATATTCTTTTAGCTTTGAATCAAGAATCTTGCGACAAATATATTTACGATTTGAAACCGGAAGGTGTCTTAATTGTGGATACTACTTTTGTAAAAAATGTCTCAGTTATGGATTCGAAAGTATATGAAGTACCTTTTACTAAATTAGCAACCGAAAAAATTGGATCAGTTGTAACAACAAATATTTTAGCTCTTTCATTCTTGGTTAAAATTACAAAAGTTATTACTGAAAAATCCCTTGAAGAAGCTATTAAAGAATCAGTAAAACCTGCTTTTTATGAAATGAATATGAAAGCTATGAAATTAGGCTTTGAATTAGCTGATAACTATAAATAGGAAGAAAAATGATAAAGAAAGTTAGTCATATAGGAATAGCTGTTAAAGACTTAGATAAAGCAATTGAGTTTTATAAAAAAATTGGACTTAATGTTGAAAGTACTGAGGTTGTTGAATCTCAAAAAGTAAAAGTTGCTTTTATTCCGGTTGGAGATGTTAGAATTGAACTTCTTGCTGCAACTTCTGACGACAGCCCAATTGCAAAATATATTGAAAAAAAGGGAGAAGGAATTCAACATCTTGCCCTTGAAGTTGATAATGTTGAGGAAAGTATTAAAGAAGCAATTTCCAAAGATATTAGAATGATCGATAAAGTACCTCGTGAAGGTGCTCATAATGCTAAAATCGCTTTTGCACATCCAAAATCAACTAACGGTTTGCTCTTGGAATATTGTGAAGAACATCATTAAAATTTCAAAATTGAGAAATTACAAATACGGCTTTCTTGTTTTAGTTAGCCGTATTCTATTAAATACCAAATTAAAAAAATATATATAATTGGAGGTTGAATGAGCTCTGCTGATAAATTAGCTCAATTGAGAGCTATGAGAGAAAAGGCCAGAGAGGCTGGTGGGCAAAAAAGAATTGATTCTCAACACGCAAAAGGTAAATTGACTGCTCGTGAACGAATTATTAATCTTTTAGACCCGGAAAGTTTTGAAGAATTTGATATGTTTGTTAAACATCAATGTCATGATTTTGGAATGGAAAAAACCAAATATTTAGGTGATGGAGTCATTACCGGTTGTGGAACAATTGACGGCAGATTGGTTTATGTTTATTCACAAGATTTTACTGTTATCGGAGGATCTTTATCTAAAACCTATGCTGATAAAATTTGTAAAATAATGGATATGGCCATCAAAGTAGGTGCTCCTGTTATCGGATTAAATGATTCCGGTGGAGCTCGTATCCAAGAAGGTGTCGATTCGTTAGCCGGTTATGCCGAAATTTTTTGGAGAAATGTACAAGCTTCCGGTGTAATCCCACAGTTGACAGCAATACTCGGACCTTGTGCCGGCGGAGCAGTTTATTCTCCGGCAATTACCGACTTCATTATTATGGAGAAACACAATAGTTATATGTTTGTAACCGGTCCTAAAGTTGTTAAAACCGTCCTTAATGAAGACATTACTACTGAAAAACTCGGTGGAGCTATGGTTCATGCCAGAAAAAGCGGTGTAACACAATTTGTTGCTGAAGATGAAGAAGAAGCATTGTTATTATTAAGAAAAATTTTCAGCTATATCCCTTCTAATAATTTGGAAGATCCACCATATATTGCACCAACTGATACTGTTGACAGAAAATGTGAAGAATTAAATAGCATTATTCCTGAAAATGCTAACAAACCATACGATATTAACGATGTAATTCACAGCATTGCTGATAATGGAGAATTCCTCGAAGTTGCCAGAAATTTTGCTCAAAACATAGTTGTCGGTTTTGCTAGATTTAACGGTCATCCGGTTGGTATTGTAGCTAATCAACCTAAACATTTGGCAGGTTGTTTGGATATTAATGCTTCCACAAAAGCTTCCAGATTTATTAGATTCTGCGATTCGTTTAACGTTCCTCTTTTAGTTCTTGAAGATGTCCCGGGATTTTTACCTGGTTCAAATCAAGAGCACAATGGTATTATTACAAACGGAGCAAAATTGTTATACGCTTTTGCAGAAGCTACCGTACCAAAAATTACAATCATTCTTAGAAAAGCATATGGCGGAGCTTATTGCGTAATGAATAGTCGTCATATGAGAGCTGACGTTGTTTATTCATGGCCTTCAGGTGAAATTGCCGTTATGGGTGCAAAAGGTGCTGTAGAAATTATCTTTAGAAAAGATGCTAAAAATGCGAAAGATCCTTCTAAGTATTTAGTTGAAAAAGAAGAAGAATATAGAGATAAATTTGCCAATCCCTATAACGCTGCTGAAAAAGGTTATATTGATGATATTATCGAACCGGCTGCTACACGATTCCGAATTATCAGAGCTTTGGAAATGTTAGCATCTAAAAGTGTTAATAACCCTCCGCGTAAACACGGAAATATCCCACTATAGAGGTCTAAATGAAAACTAAAAATATTCTTTGGATTGCAGTTTTATTATTGGTTTTTGGATCTTTATTTGGAAATAAAACTAATAAAGTCATTACCAAAAAATCTACGATAATGTCTATATCCAAAGATTTTGATGTGCCGATAAAAAAATTGGAAGGCAAGTTAAATTTAGAAAGAAGTGATCAAAATAAGACTTTGCAAGAACTCAACATTCCGGTTCAGAAAACAAAAGACATTGTTAATCAATTTGAAAATAACAAAATGGAATTTTCCTGGAGTGTTGTTATTGTTGGAATGGTTGTTGTATTTCTAAGTTTATTGCTTATCGGTTTCATTATCGCACAATTACAGCACATAGATAATTTAGGAAAGAAAAAAGAAAAGAAATCAGTTTCAAAAAGTGTTTCCGTAAATACTTCTGTTGGAAAAGTAAGTGCTCCTACTGATCAGATTAGTGCAAACGCAATAGTTGCTGCTGTTACAGCCTTGCATCTTCATGTTATGGAAATTGAAGAAACAAATAAATTGTTATTAACTTGGAAAAGAACATCTCTCAATTTGTGGCGATATTATTATAAATTTAAAATGCCAAATAGAGAATTTTCACAATTAAAAAGGAGATGAAATGAAAAAATACAAAATGAAAATTAACGGTGAAGATTACGAAGCTAAAATTGTTAGCTACGATGGAATTAATGCTATCGTGAATGTGAACGGAACCGATTTTAATATTGAAATAGATAATAATCAAGCTCCAGCAACTCCAAAATTAGTTCGAACTGAAAAAAAACATTCGAATAATACTGTCCATGTTACTCCAAAACCCCAAAAAACAGCATCTTCAGGAAGTGGCGTTATGGCACCTTTACCGGGAACTGTTTTAGAAATTAAAGTTAAAGTGGGAGACGAAATTAATGACGGAGATGTCGTTTTGATTCTTGAAGCAATGAAAATGGAATCGGAAATCGTTTCGGAAGTTTCCGGGGTAGTTAAAGCAATTAATGTAAATACAGGTGATTCCGTTCAAGAAAACCAAGTGTTAATTGAAGTAGGAGAATAAAATGGCAGAAGCAATAAGTTTTCTACACACCACAGGTATTTTCCAAATAGATATCAGTCATATTTTGATGATTGTTGCCGGATTGATTTTTATTTATCTTGGAATTGCTAAAGAATATGAACCTCTTCTATTAGTTCCAATTGGTTTTGGAATCATTCTTGGCAATATGCCGGGAATTATGGGAGTTTATGACAAAGGTTCCGTGATGAATATTTTGTATTACGGAGTTCGTTCCGGTGTTTATCCTCCGTTAATTTTTCTCGGAATTGGAGCGATGACAGATTTTTCCACTTTGATAGCTAATCCTAAATTAATTTTATTGGGTGCAGCAGCTCAGTTTGGGATTTTTGCTACATTTTTAGGAGCAATTTTCTTAGGATTTAATTTAGCCGAAGCAGGCTCAATTGGTATTATTGGTGGGGCTGACGGTCCGACATCAATTTTCCTTTCTTCACAATTGGCACCACATTTAACAGGTCCTATTGCGATTGCCGCCTATTCTTATATGGCTCTTGTTCCGGTTATTCAACCACCAATTATAAAATTATTAACCACTAATAAAGAGCGAGTTATTAAAATGAAAACTCCGAGATTGGTAACTAAGACGGAAAAACTTATTTTCCCTATCATCGGATTTCTCGTAACCGTTTTTATCGCACCGCGTGCAGCAGCTTTGCTTGGAATGTTGTTCTTTGGTAATCTTCTTAAAGAAAGCGGAGTAACTACGAGATTAGCTAAAACTGCCAGCAATGCATTGGTTGATATTGTTACGATTGTTTTAGGTTTAACTGTTGGAGCTAGTACAAGTGCGGATGTTTTCTTGAATGCAACTTCAATAAAAATATTCATATTAGGAGCATTATCATTTTGTGTAGCAACAGCTACGGGAGTTATTTTTGCTAAACTTATGAATCTATTTTTAAAAGAAAAAATTAACCCAATGATTGGAGCTTCCGGAGTTTCTGCTGTTCCTGACAGTGCCAGAGTTGTTCATAATCTTGGTAAAGAATATAATAAAAATAATTTCCTTCTTATGCATGCTATGGCTCCGAATGTTGCCGGTGTTATCGGTTCGGCTGTTGCAGCCGGAGTGCTATTTGGAATACTCGGTAATTAATAAAAATTAAAAGAGTCGAATTATCGGCTCTTTTTTTCATATAATTTTTTACACATTTCATCATAATAACTTAAAATATCATCAACCTGAATTTCCAATTTTACTGCAACTTGATTTAGCGTATTTCTTAGATTAAATAAATCTTTTCTTTGATAATTTGCATCTGTTTCAAACAATAATTTTTTACTTAAATACAATTTCTCCAAAATTTTCCCGGCATTTTTTTTCCTAAGAATTTGATTGTTGATTGAGAAATAAGCGTTAAAATTTTTATACAAATCCACAATTTCATTTGAACCGTTAAAACAATGAAAGATAATAGGAATTTTAGGATTGAATGTTTTTAAGATTTTAAATATCTCATAATAGGATTTAACAGAATGAATTATTATAGGTTTGTCTAATTCCATAGCAATTTTTACTTGTTTGATAAATATTGTCTTTTGATGCTCAAGATTTTTATTTCTTGTGTCTAATCCGATTTCTCCAATTCCCCAAAAACTTTCATCTGAACAATTATAAATATTTTGGAGATAAGAATCAAAATTAAATTCCGAATTTTCTAAATAATAAGGATGAATTCCGGCCACAAATAAAAAACCTTTTTTTAGATGCCACTGAAATTCATCCGGAGTAAGTGCTGTAGAAATCCATTTATTGATTCCCTGTAATTTTGCTTTTGCTATTTCCTCAGAAAGAGTTTTGCCAAAATCATAAAGATGACAATGGAAATCAATAATCATTTTCTAAAAATCTTCAATCGCCAATTCATACAAATCAATAACTTTCCCCAATGTTTTTGACCATGAAAAGTTCTCCAAAGTATATTTGTTGGCAAATTTTCCTTTAGTTAATTTTGTTTGTTGTGATATTTCAGAAATTAACGCTGATGCCAATTCTTCAGGATTATTCATCTCAACTAAAGCTCCGACTTTTTTATTAACAAAATCAGGTAATCCCCCGGCATTTGTTGCAACAACCGGTGTTCCGCAAGCCATTGCTTCCAAAGCCACCAGTCCAAATGGTTCGATTCGTGATGGCACAACCGAAACTTCCGCTAAATTGTATAACGTTGCAACTTGATTTTGATTTTTATGACCAAGAAAATAGATATTGTTTAACCCCAAATCTTTTGCTAATTTTTCCAAATCATCTCGAAGTTGTCCATTCCCCGCTAAAGCAAATATTACATTCGGTATTTTTTCAGTTACGATTTTTGCCGCTTTGATTAAAATATCTACACCTTTAAAATCAGTTAATTTTCCAACAAAACTGACGATTTTTTCGCTATTTTGAGGTAAATCCAATTCTCTCAAAGCATCTTCTCTTTTAACAGGTTTGATGTTAAATACAGTTTCGTCAAAACCGTTTGGATTTAGTATCAGTTTTTCATTGGAAATGTGATAAAGTTCTTGAGTTTCCTGATAAACCTGTTTTGAAATGGCAATTACAAAGGCAGCTTTTTGGGAAGCTTCCAAAGCATATTTGCGATATCTTTCATCTTTTTTAAATCCCATTAAATCTGTTCCGTGGGCTGTAATAACATAGGGAATATTTGTTTTAGATGCAACATAGGGAGCTAACCATAAATGTTGTGCGTGAATTACATCCGGTTTGAAATCGCTAATTACGGCTCTAATTGTTTGCATATAAACGTTGATATATTCTTGGATTTGCTCTTCATTCAAATCATAATAAGTTAATGAACTTCTTGGATGAGTGGTAAAACACGGGAAATTGAAGGATAGTTTTGCTTCGGGATTTTTTGATTTATCACACATAATTGTGTATCTTTCGAAATTATAATCGTTTGTATCCACCTGATTATCAATATCAACGACAAATACTTCGTGTCCTTGATTGACGAGTTCTTTGGCAATATTCATGGTATAGATTCCACTTCCCGAACCTTGAAGCGGGAAATGATTTACTAATAATACTCTCATAATTCCTCCGTTTTTTGAAAATTATTTATAGCATAAACGGGAGCTTTAAAACGTCAAGAATATTTAAAAAATATTAGCATCGCCTCACAATTTTCCAAAAAAGAATCAACTGTATCTTTTCCGAATATTTAGTTTATAATTTATCAAGACTGAAATGCAAATATTGATGGGATTTCTCGAAGTTAAAAATGGAAAGATCGGTTTAACATTAATTCCTGAGAATTTTTTTCATCTTTAGGATTAAGGTAATATTTATATAGTAGCTTAATTTTCCAAGGCATATCTACTCTAACACTAAAATGGTGATACAAATCTAATTGAGCTTTATTTTCCAAGTTATTCGATTTTTGGAAATTAAGTTCATAATCCAAAAATACATCTTGATAAATATATTTTCCGGCATTAATTGATAAATCATTGAGAAAATAATTCAACCCAAGACTAGAGAGAAAATTTGATTTAGAAGTATTTTCGTTATTTGTATTATCGAAATTTTCATAGAAAATATTTTTAAAAATATCTGTTTTTAAATAAAAAGTATCAAGGTCGAGAAGTTTTCTCACATAATTTTCGATAGGAGAAATCAGAGGATCAATTAGATAATTAGAAATTCCAACACCTGCCCAATCAATAGCTTCATCCTGATAAATATTCTTTCTTTCTGTTGTGGATAAATCATCAAAATTTTTATTGTACCGCAATTTAGCTAAGATTCTTTCAGGAGTACTATCATTAGGATTATCACTTGAAAGATGCATTTGCAGATTCCCAAACGTTCTTTTACTCTTATTATTATTTTTATCATCATCGGAAATATCTAAAATTACTAAAGAACCATCTCCTACTTTTTTAGTAAAAGAACCGTAAATAATTGTCTTTTTCATATATGGATTCTTCAACACTTGAATTTCTCGAGCATCAAAATTTGTCCCGAACATTTCCAATTTTCCTTTCTCGGAAGTAATCCCGGCATCCGGCACATGAAAATGACCGTTTTTATAGGTTAAATGTAAATAACTATTTGGGTCCACATTGATATTTAAAGGATAGGTAACATATTTCATATTTTCGTTAAATTTTAAAATCAAATCCAAATCAATTGGAAGCTCATCAGATTCATAATCATCATTATGAGGTTCTTTTTTCCCATTTTTCATAAGCAATTTCAAAATATTTTTAGTATAAGGCGGATAGATAGCTCCCCCGTTTGATAATTCAACAACGCTTTGAATTTTAATGTTATCAAAAGGTCCTTTAATCGTAGAATATTTTGAATCTTTGCCGGTTAGTTTTATATTGATCAAAGATTTATTCGGCATATATCCGTTAACATAAATTAATAATCCTGATTTTGAGGTTTTAAAGTAATATTGCCCAAAATTAATTTCGCCGATTTTAAAATCATTATCATCATTTATGATTTTATTGTGTATTTTAAACCAACCTTGTCCAACATAAAATTTGCAAAAATCAAGATGAAATTTATTGTCTTTGATATAACTTTTTAACTCAAATTTCCGAATATTTTCCATCTGATTTTCTACATTTGCAACACCTTTATGTACTTCGAATTTCCCGTTTTTAACAAAAAAACCATTTTCATTTATCATTAGTTTAAGATTAGCGAAACTACTTGATTGTCCTGAATTTAAACCATTAATTTCCAAACTTAAAAATTTTAAAAAATCACCTTTTGCATTCAAAGAAAGAATATCTTTTGAAGGAGACATTTCTTTTGTAAAAATATTATAACCAATCGCTCCTCCCCCGTTTATCGAAAAATATGGATTTGTGATATTAAGTTTTCTCAGAATCAACTTCTTATTTGATTGAGTAAACGCAATAGATAAAGTATCGATTTCTGTGTTATGAATTTTAGATTTTTGGCTTGTCAAATCAGTCAAAATTTCGTATTTCCCGCCTTTTCCTTTTAAGTTGATATTACCCATAATATCACCATTAAAAACAGAATTTGGGAAAATATCCGTAAACTTATTATTTAATATATCAATTTGAGCTTCGTACGTTTTATTTTTTGGAATAAAATATCCATCAATTTTACAAATCATTTTCTTCAAAGTAGAAATATTAAAATCATGAATTTTAATTTTACCTTTTTGAGATGTAAATTTAAGATGTGAATTATACGCTTTGGAAAAATTATAGAAGAAATTGGAAACGTCAATTTCACCAAAAAGCGGAGAAGATTCTTCTGAAGAATAAGTTACGTCAAAATTAACTTTTCCTCCAATTTCGCTAGCTGTATAATTCTTAACAAAATACTTTGAAAGGGAATTAATACGAATATTTTTACCTTTGGCATTAATATGATAGCTCAGCCGAGGTTTTAATTCTAAGTTAGCCTGAACATTTATATCATCATTAATTCTAAAATAATATGTTTTAAATTTTTCAAAATCACCTCCGGCCATAAAATTAATGCTAAATGGTTCATAATTAAATTTAGCCGAATGCGAATTCAAACGAATATAATTCTTTTTATGAATAAAATCTCGGACATATACACCTTTAAATCTTCCGTCAAACCTTCCATATTCCGTATCATAAATACGCAAATCCATATCAGTTGTTAAAAGATTATTTTCTTTTTTATTATAGACAAGTTTACCTGATAAAGAAGGCATTTGGAAATTTTTGAAGCGGTTTAAATTTTTGGTTAGTCTATTCAAATTATAGCGTTGGAAAATCAAAGTAGCATTTTCTTCTTTGGATTTCAAATCTTTTGATACTGAAATAGAAAGGCTTTTATCAGGATTAAAGACCTTTGCCATCACAACATTATTTCGCAAATTTACGGTAGATTTGAGATTATTTAGCAAAATATTATGATATAAAACACTTGCTTTGGATAGTGAAACATTAAGATTAAGCCCATTTTTATTAGAAACTTTAGCTATTATTTTTGACTTGATTTTCAGCTTATTTTTTTCAAAAAAGAAAGAATCGCATTTAGTTGAAATGGAATATTTTTTATCCTGATATACACCTTTTCCTGAAAATTTGTTAGCCATAAAATAGGCATTTTGCAAATCAAAATTAAATTTTCCTGCAAAATATTTGAATGATAAATCGGTATTTTTCAATTTGTAATTATTATAGATTATTGAATCAGACTTGATTTTTCCAACTATATTAGGATTATTTAACGCACCTTTAATCCTGCCATTGATATTTATTTTAGAATTAATTTTCCCGTAATATTTACCGACATTGATATTTTTTGCAGAATAAACAAGGTTAATTTGCGGAATTTTATCCAAGCTATAAATCTTTCCTTTTATAAGAATTTTCTTTCTATCTACAAACAATCTTTTGAAATTAAACCCAACTTGGGTCAAATCGCCGGTAAATTTTTCATTATTAATCTTTAAAGAATGATTTTTATAAATTGCTGATAGATTTTTCATTTTAAGATTGTACTTTTCATTTTGATAAGAAGCTTCCAGCGATAAATTTAATTTATCAACAAAATTTGTTTGAGTACCATTGGTAACATAATCATCTATTTTAAAATAAGCAGAATCTATTTTTGAGGAAGATATTATAGATGAAAATTCAATCTTTCCTTTGTTTTTCAATTTCCCGCTAAGATTGATTTTAGTATTTTCATCATTTGTAATATCTAACAAAACATTGTTAAAATGTTCTTTATAAAAATATTTGTTATCTTGATAATTTATGTTTACGCGAGCATTAAGAATCTGGAGTTGGGAAAAATATTTTTTAAGATTAGGAATCTTTATTTTTTTAGAAGGGTTTTCGCCTTTTTTTGAGATATTAACATCAAGTTGAGGCATAAAAAAATGAATATTTTCAAGAAGAGGTTTTTTCTTATTATGAATAAATAATCGCCAAAAATTATATTGAAAATCAAGTTGAGTAGCTTTTAAAACAAAATCTTTCCCCGAAATTTTTAATGCGGAAAAGGTAATCCCTTTATCATTAATAGAAAGATTTTTATAATTTATTTTAAGGTTAGTTTTTTTTTCTAAATACCCAACTAATCTTTTCTTAACAAAAGAATCCAAATGATAATATTTTACTGAGACAAAATACCCTAAATTTATTAATGCCAGAAATATTACAATGTAATTTAGCCAGTGTTTTTTTTTCATTATCCTATAATATTTCTACTAATTTCCCTGATTTCATTTCGTATTTTTTATTCATCAAATCAGCAATATTATGGTTGTGTGTAACGATAATTAAAGTTTGGGCGGATTCTTGATTCAAATCGAGGAAAAGCTTCATTATTTCATCGCTATGTTTTTCATCAAGATTTCCGGTTGGTTCATCAGCAAGAATTATATCGGGATTATTAATCATTGCTCGGGCAATTGCGACTCTTTGCTGTTCCCCACCACTCAATTGATTTGGATAATGATTTTTTCGTTTTAAAATATCCATTTTATCCAAAATATTTTCTGCTTTAGAAAGACTATCTTTCCAGTCTTTTGTCTTAATAAACATCGGCATTGCCACATTTTCAACAGCAGTAAAATCATTTAAAAGGTAATGAAATTGAAAAACAAATCCGATATGTTTATTTCTAAATTCAGCTAATTTTTTCTCTTTTACTTTATCTCCATAAAACAAAATTTCGCCGGAATCCGGTTTGTCTAAAAATCCCAACAAATGCATAAATGTACTTTTTCCTGAACCTGATTCACCAATTACAGCCACGGTTTGGCCTTTCTCAATGGAAAAATCCACACCATTTAAAACTTCTAATACAGAGCCATTTTCAGGATAAGTTTTTACAATATTTCTCGCTTCAATTATTTTTTTATTCACTTCTTAAAATCTCCACAATTTCTATTCCGTTTATTTTTCTTAACGCGATATATGTCGAAAGCAAAACAATAATTAAGCTGATGACAAAAATTAGCAACATATTTTCAATAGGAAATGAAACCGTAAATTTATCAATAAAATAAACATCGGATTTTAAGGTAATTAAAGTTTGGGCAGTAATAAATTTTCCTAAACAAATTCCTAAAAACATTCCCAATAATATGGAAGTTGAATTCAATAAAAATGATTTTATCATAAACATTGATTTGACAATCGGTAGTTTCATTCCAATAGCTAAAAGTATTCCAATCTCCCGTTTTTTCTCTATTATATTTGCTGAGATTGTACTTATGATATTAAACGAAGCTATTAAAATTAAGAATGAAAGAATAATTATCATGACAAATTTTTCCATCTTTAAAAGCATAAATAATGAACTATTAAAAAATATCCATGATCGTATTTGATATTTTGCTCCCAGTACAGCTGTTAAAACATAAGCTTCGTAATCAGCTTTTTCAATAAAATCAGGTTTTAATTTTACTTCAATCATATTTAATTTTCGAGGTGTTGAAGTAAAATAAGAAGCAGGAATTGAATTCATAAAAAGATAGGAACTATCATATTCAAACATTCCGGATTTAAAAATTCCTACAACGTGAACCGGCTTTTTCAAAGGAATTATCCCAAAAACTGTTTTTGAAGAATTTAACGGACTAATCACATTCAGAGTGTCACCAATATCCAAATCCAAATTATTAGCTAATTGTTCTCCAACCACAACATCATCCGGATTTTTTAATTTCCAATCTCCTTTGATTACATAATTTTTATAATCTATAGCGTTATTTGATGCCCAATTTATACCACGAATCATTCCGCCTTTAATTCTTTCTCCTTTAGAAAGCATTGCTTGTGCCATAACAATTGCTGAAGTATTTGCAATCTCTTTTCTCATTTCAAGAATATTTCTCAAAGAATCCGCTTCAGAACTTGAAAAATTTGAGTTAGAATCTTTGAAAATATAGAGATGTGAATTAAATCCTAAAATTGTTTCTTTTAACGTTTTCTGATATCCTTGAAATAAAGCCAAAGCAGCCGTAAGAACAGTAACCGAGATAACAATTCCAAAAACCATGAAAATGTTATCAAAGCGTTTCCATTCCTTTTTAGAAGAAAAGAAAAATTTTTTGAGAAAATGCAAGAATATTTTTAACATAATTTAATCATCTATTATTTAGCCTATATTTTGTCAACCTGAAGGAATGATTAAAATAAAATATTTTAGAACCTTCCTTATATTCATTTATTGAACCAATAATTTTGAACAAAAAAAAAGCACTCCGAAAAGTGCCTTAATTTATGGTGGCAGGACCCAGACTTGAACTGGGGACACAAGGCTTTTCAGGCCTCTGCTCTACCAACTGAGCTATCCCGCCGTTGAATTAATAATTATTAACAACGTGTTTATAAAATAAAAACCGGTGTTTTGTGTCAAGAATAAAAATTCTTTTATCGGGTTTTTCAGGACAATATTCCGGTTAATTTACTGATATAAAACACGTAATTAAAACCGGTATTTTTTAGAAATATCTAATTAGAATATAAAAATACGAAATTAATAAAGTCATCAATGTTATAGGAACCCCATATTTCAAAAAATCGAGGAATGAAATTTTGTTCCCGGATTTTGCCGCCATGTTAGCAATGATAACATTTGCCGAAGCTCCAATCAAAGTACCGTTCCCACCAAGACAAGCCCCAAGAGACAATGCCCACCAAAGCGGTTTAATGGCATGAGTTCCGAGGTGTGTTCCCATATCTTGAATTAATGGAATCATGGTAGCAACAAAAGGAATATTATCTACAATCGCCGAAAATCCTCCTGAAAACCACAATAAAATTTTTGCCGTAAATTTAACATCTCCATGGGTAAAATCTAACATTTTTTTACTGATAATACCAATAATTCCGGTTTCTACGAGAGTTCCAACCATAATAAATAATCCGGTAAAAAAGAAAATACTCCCCCATTCAACTTCTTTAAAAACCGTGTCAGGATCAATTTTACCGACAATAATTAATATCGAGGCTCCTGTCATTGCAATTGTCGCAGCTTCTAAATCTACAAAACCATGAATACCAAATCCAATGATTACGAATGTCATCACAATCAAAGATTTATGTAACAACACAGGATTTTTGATTAATTTTTTCTCGTCAAAAGCCATAATTCTTGCTCGATTCTCATTCGAAACTTTCATTTTCTTACCAAAGAGAAAATAGAAAGTTAAAGACAGAAAGATCAATAATATAATAATTAACGGGACAAGATTGAACACAAAATCCATAAATGACAATCCGGCGGCACTACCAATCATAATATTTGGCGGATCACCAATCAAAGTAGAAGTTCCTCCGATATTAGAAGCAAAAATTTGAGAAAGCAAAAAAGGAATTGGTGAAATCTTCAGCTCTCCGGCAAGCAAAATCGAAACAGGGGCGATAAGCAAAACAGTCGTGATATTATCAAGCATAGCTGAAAAAAAGGCTGTTAATAAAAACAGAAAAACCATAATTTTAAATGGATCTCCCTTCACTAATTTAGCAATTTTAATAGCAATAAACTCAAAAACTCCTGTTTGTTCAACTATTTTGACAAGCACCATCATACTTATTAACAACGAAATAACATTCATATCAACGTGTTCAAAAGCTTTATCTTGAGAAATAATATGAAATAGGAGCATTAAAGATGCACCCAATAATGCTACGATAGTTTTATTGATTTTTTCAGAAGCGATGAAAACATAAGAAAGAATAAATATTGTTCCTGCGATATACATTTCTAACCCCTCAAAATATTTTGCAAAATAGTTCGAGAACTAATAATTCCAACCACCTTGTTTTCATCATCAACAACAGTTAAGTGATGCCAATGTCTTTTCACTAAAATGTACCCAAATTCAACTATATTTGCATTTACGTTTATTGTTTTATCACTACTTTTAGTATAAAGGTCTTTTACTTTTGTCGTTAATTCTTGATTTTGAAATTCCTCGAAAGCTCTGAAATTTGAAAGAAAATTAATATCTGTCATCATCAAAACATATTGTGGATAAGCCAATTCCAAAACATCCAAAACGTTAATCTGTCCGAGATATTTCCCTTCATCATCAACAACGGGAAAGAAAATCATATTATATTTTTTCATCTTATCACTAACAGAAGCAATTGTATCCTCGATATTAACGGTAACAACTTTTCCGGAAATAATGTCCTTTATTTTAATCGGAGAGACAATATCAATATTGAGTTCAGTAATAAAATCTAAAATCTCATTAGCATTAGATTTACTTCTAATTTCTGCATCATATTCATGAGAGATTCTGGCAAAAGAGGCGAGAGTTTTAAGATAACAATTTGAGCCTATATTACTTGTCAAAATACAATAAAATAAATCCGCTTTTTGGTTTGAAATTTCGAGAGGATTCTTTGTTTTAACAATTACAATTATCAAATCATCAAGATTTTCAATTCTACCGTGAGGAATCATTGTTCCATTGGAAAATATTGAATAGCCTAAATTTTCTCTCTCCCTGAAAGCTTTCAATATTTTATCTTCATTAATATTAAACTTGTCATAAATTTTTTCCGCGATGGCGTTATAAAGTTCATCAAGAGATTTAATATCATAATCATAGAAAATTAAATCTGTCTGAAGCAAATGATGAAGTTTCATTTTTCCTCCTTTTGTTGAGAATTCTTTATTTTTAAAATATCATCTTTATCCATATTTCGGAGAGATATTAATAACATTCCTTAAAATTTAAAATGTCTATTAACAAAAAGAGGGTTTAGCCCCTCTTTTAATTAATAAATTATACCGGTTGACCAATTTGTTTTAAGTTTTTCGACATCAATATTTATCAAATCATTTAGCATAAATTTTTCTTCAATAACTTTTCCAATTATTTCTGAATTCATTCCATTTTGTTGAGCTATTTTTTGGATCAATTCGACATTTTTTGGGTTGCATGAAACTACAATTCGAGAATGAGATTCGCCAAACAATTCAAAATCAGGACGATATTTCATCTCCATTTTTATCTCAGCTCCTAAAATTTGACCATTTTGTTTGAAGCAAGATTCAGCTAAAGTTACTGCCAAACCACCATCAGAACAATCATGAGCCGATTCTATGATTTTTTTATCAGCCATATCTAAAATTGCGTCATAAAGTTTTTTCTCGTGTTTAAGATCTATTTTAGGAGAATTTCCGGAAATAGTATTATGAATCGATTTCAAATATTCAGAACCTCCAACTTCATTACAATGGTCTCCAATTAAAATAATTACATCTCCAACATTTTTATAATCTTGAGTAATGACCTTATCTTTATCTTCAATAATTCCTAACATTCCAATTGTAGGAGTAGGATAGATAGCTCCCGTTGGATTCTCATTATAGAATGAAACATTCCCGCCCGTAACCGGTGTGTCAAATTCACGACAAGCATCGCTCATTCCTTTAATCGCTTCGACAAAAGTCCAATAAACTTCCGGTTTATAAGGATTTCCAAAGTTCAAACAATTTGTTATCGCCGAAGGTCTGGCACCTGAACAAACTACATTTCTGGCAGCTTCAGCAACAGCGCCCTTTGTCCCTTCATAAGGATTCAAATAAACGTGACGTCCATTACAATCTGTGCAAACAGCAATTGCTTTATTCGTATCTTTGATTCTAATTACGGCAGCATCTGAGCCTGGTTCTACCATTGTATTTATTTGCACCATATGATCATATTGTTGGAAAATAGGACGTTTACTAGCAATATTTGGTTCGTTTAACAATTTTAAAATTACTTGATTAAAATCTTTTGGAATTTCAACCTTATTTGGATCAAATTTCTGAACTTCTTCCAAGTATTTTGGCTTAATTTTTTCTCTATCGTAAACCGGAGCATCCCCACCAAGAACTAGCAATTGAGCCGGAAGTTCCGCTTTTAGAACACCTTTATCTAAAACTCGCAAATTACCATTGTCAGTAACAACTCCAATTTTAACAGCATCTAAATCCCATTTTTCAAAGATTTCAGTTATTTTTGCCAAGTTTTCCGGTTTGATAACCAAAAGCATTCTTTCTTGTGATTCGGATAACATAATTTCATAAGCTGTCATTCCTGTTTCCCGTTGTGGTACTAAAGAAACGTCCAATTCGATTCCATTCTCAGCTTTGGCAGCCATTTCACTTGATGAACAAGTTAGCCCGGCAGCTCCCATATCTTGGATTCCTTCCACCAATCCCGCCTCAATTACTTCTAAAGTTGCTTCAAGAAGAAGTTTCTCCATAAAAGGATCACCCACTTGGACAGCGGTTCGCTTTTCTTCGGATTCATCTGATAATTCTATCGAGGCAAAAGTTGCTCCGTGAATTCCATCACGACCGGTCTTAGCTCCAACATAAACTACATAATTACCAACTCCGATAGCAGAAGCGGTTGCGAGATTTTCGTGTTTCAAAATACCTACAGCCATTGCATTTACGAGCGGATTTCCTTCATAAGAATCCTCAAAATATACTTCTCCACCAACTGTTGGAACACCAAAACAGTTTCCATAATCTGCAATTCCTGAAACGATCCCTTTCATTAGTTTTTTTACTTGAGGGTTATTTTGATTTCCAAATCTTAAAGAGTTCAAGGCAGCTACAGGTCTCGCACCCATTGTAAAGATATCTCTTAAAATACCGCCAACACCTGTTGCCGCACCTTGATAAGGTTCTACAGCGGACGGATGATTATGACTTTCAATTTTGAAAGAAACTGCCAATCCATCACCTATATCAACAACTCCGGCGTTTTCCTCACCTGTTTTGGTTAACAATGCACTTCCGTCACGAGGTAAAGTTTTCAGATATTTAATTGAATTTTTATAGCTGGCGTGTTCAGACCACATAACAGAAGCTATACCTAATTCCGTATAGGTTAAATCTCTTCCGATCGTTTTCTTGATAAGATCATACTCGTCGAGAGTCAATCCGTGTTCTAAAATAAGTTCTTTTGTAATAGCAAGTTCATTCATAAAAGAATCCTTTTTTAATTTATT
>JAMOQM010000050.1 GCA_027064005.1 Candidatus Cloacimonadota bacterium
TTTTTTAATTTATTCATTTTTTTCTGACTTATTTTTGTAAATTACTTTCTTTATTTTTTTTCTGATGAAACTCTTTTCGCACATTGAAATATATTTTAGTTATTTAGAATTCTTTAAAAGATATTCATATTTCTCTTTAATTACTGAGAATTTTATCAGACCTTCTCGAATTAAGACTAATTCATTATTCATAAATTTCACAATTGTTGAAGGAGAGCTTTCCATAATTTCAGAATCCGGAATGCAAAGATTAAAATCAATTTTATCACCAAAAAACTTTTGTATATCATCAAAATTATTTAATGGTTGCTCTCCCGATTTATTGATGCTTGTCGAAATTATAGGAGTCTTATATTCTTCAATAAATTTTCTTAAAGATTTACTTTGAGGAATTCTGAACGCTGTCAAACCATCAATTTTCAAAAAATCCGGGATAAGATAATTTGACTTAAGAATAAAAGTGACATTTCCGGGAGAAAAATCAGCTATCAGATTTAATTGTATTTTTGTCAAAATAACTGTGTACTTTTTTAAATCATCTATGGATGATAAAAGAACAATAAATCCTTTTTTACTTCTATCCTTAACTTCGGAAATTCTATTCACCGCCTTTAAAGAATTGTAAAAACAACCAAGTCCGTACATATATCCTGTATTATGGAGAATTATGGCATCTTTTAACATAGCAAACGCCAAATTACTTTCTAATTTTTTCATATTTTTTTTAATAAGTTTCCCATTTACATCAATACTTTTTTTATTAAACGTTTTTACTGACTTGATCAGAAAACCGGTCAAAGAAAAAAAGCCCAACAAATGTTGGGCTTTATATTTAAGAGAATATTTCTCATTTATTTGAAGGCTAATTTAAGTGATACTCGATGAGCGGAGTCCCCGAATGATTCTTCTAAATCACCCATTGAAGTATAGGCATAATCAACATTAATAATAGCAAAACTCAAAGGAAGTTTAACGCCGAATCCAGCTGTTAACCCTTGAGCATCTTGACCAATATGGTATCCTGTTCTCAAAGCAAAAACGTTAATTCTATATTCAGCACCTACATTCCAAGTTTCTGATCTATCAACGCAGTTGTCAAGTTGACCTGAAACCGTAAGATCTTTAGTGATTTCGGAAGAGAGTCCTAAAGAATAATTCATAGGAATTTTATATCCAAGTTCTTTTCTATCTTCATCAATAAGTCCATCGCCATCATTATCAAGCAAGTCAAACGGATCTTCATCTGTTTTACCATCGCTATCATTATCAACTTTATATTTAACATCAGGACCGAAGTTTTTTAAAGCCATACCAATAATCGTGTTGTGCCATTTAGTGTTGTATAAAGTACCTAAATCAACAGCAAAACCGTTTTCATCTTCGTCAGCAGCATTTTCTCTTATGAATTTAGCTGTAACACCTAAAGAAAATTTATCGGTAAACATATTTGAATATGTAATACCGGCTTCAATATTACTAAATGAAAATGTTTCACCTGTCGGTCCAAAAGTATCTTCATCAGTAATATCTTGGTCTTCCATATGTAACACCGAAGAATATAAAGCAATTGTCCCGAAATTCATCGGCATGGAAGTTGCTACAAATTCTTGGTTTATATCTGCAACATATTTTGTATGTGAGATAAACATCTGTTTTTTATTTTGTAATGCCAACCCGGCAGGATTCCAGTAAACTGACGAAATATCATTAGTTACAGCTGTATAAGCTTCACCCATTCCAATAGCACGAGCGTCAACGCCTAATTTTAGAAATTGCATTGCTGCCGTACCGGTTTTAGGAAAGATCGAACCTGATACAAATACCGGAATTAATGCGAGTAAGCTAATCCAAATTATAGTCTTTTTCACAATTCCTCCTATTTGATGATGACAAATTTGCCAACTTTTTTATCTCCGGTTGCATCATCTTTCACAGAGAAAAGATAAAGGCCGCTGGCAATGATTTGATTATGTTTAGATAATAGATCCCAAGGTTCAATTCCTTCAGCCTGGACACCATGTTTCGCTGCCTTACTTATAGTAATGATATCTTGATTCGAAGCGCCATCATGATGGATTTCGTCAACAAGATCCCCGGCTAATGTAAAGATTTTAATTGTACATTTTTTAGGTAAGTTAACAAACCAGATTCTTTTACTCTTGTCACCATTAGAATCATTTGCACGTCTTCCGTCAAATTTACTTAAACCTCTATATGGATTAGGAACTACATAGATATTTCCCATATCCGGTTTTGCGGCGGACCCGGGAAACAATACTCTCATATTAGCATCTTTACCGGATTCCAAGAATAAAATATTTTTATCAGGAAGTCCTCGATCCCAGGCAGCAACAGAAACATAATATTCTATACCTTTTGGTGGGTTATGAATTTCCGATTCATAATATCGGCTTGCTAATCTTGATTGTCTGCAAGCTAATAACTGCTCCGGAGAATTAATTGCATTTTGACCTGTATGACCGGGAATAGGAATGTATTTATCTTGATATAAAGCTAAATACAATTCATCAGAGATATTCGGATTTTTGAATTCTAAAGCCTGAGCTTCAAAAGGTTCATTTTCAATTGAAGCATAAAAATCAGGAGTATATTCAACGGATGCATTATAAATAGGCAAACCGTAGATTTGGTCACCAACTTGATATTTAACTAACTCATATTCATCATTAAAATGATAATAAGCAGTGTCAGCTTCTGTAGCTATTGTTGCTTGAGGAAGACCTTTATCAATACCGAGATATCCACCATAATTATAGATTTCATTTCCTTGAGGATCTGTTTGAGTACAGGTTGAGTAATCAATTAAATCTTGGTTAGAATCTACTTTATCCCATTTTTCCATCATTTGCCAATATTCGGAAGAACCATTCCCAGATCTTCCATATAAGGCATATCCTTGGAAATCATGACGAAGTCGGTAAGCTCTATCAGGGCGAACAATAGCATTGATATTATAATATTCATCGCCTTCTTGAATATTTGCATCATATGAATCTAAGGAAGGATCAGTATTTTGGTAACCAATATATGAATCTTCAATAGTTAACTCATCAAAAGCAAATTCAGATCTATTATCCCAATATACTTTCAACAAATCACCGTCGTTTTGCATATCAATATAAGTTGCAGGAGCAGAAGGTGGCTCCGGTGGATTGTAATGACTCATCGTATCAGGAACTACAACTTCGGTTAATCTCTGTGGATTACCATAAACAGTAGCAGCCCAGGTCGCTTGAGTCGTTAACTCAGCAACGGATCTTCCGGGGAAAACAGCTATTACAATTTTCATTGTTTTACCCGGTTGCAAATTCCACGAAGCAGTAGTCGGATTTGTTGCCCCTTGTTGATCACCATAAAATGCAAAAAGATATCTTGTATCAACCGGATCATTAACTTGAGCATCCGGAAAATCTCTTAAAGAAGTATATTTACTGTCATCAGGATTTCTACCTGAAAGCAACCAATATTTTTCATTAGCAGTTGGGCTAGCGGTTGTCGAAAGTGGATTAAAATCATCAGGACCATCTCCTACTTTCCATGTCCAACAAGCAAATTCAAGGCTGTCAGGATCCGGAGAACAAACTCTAGAGCCAACATAACCGGTAGTTAATCCACCATCTTGATCTGCATCATAAGTATAGGCAAATTCTTTACCTTTCCCGCGCACATAACTACTTACATCATCACTAGCTCGTGCAGAAGCACCATAGGCTTGAGGTCCAACATCAGAATCCATGTAAATACCCATTACACAATCAAATAATGTATCGACTTTATTCATATTTGTGATATCGAATTCTACGTAAACTAAGTTTTTGATATATTCATAACTCCATTGGTAAGACATTTGGCGTACACGAACATTCAAAGGAACGTGAGTATTAGAACCTTTTGAAGCACCCCAGTCACGTTGACCGTGAGTACCGAAAGGGCTATAATCATAGTAATAAGAAATATAATCTTGTTCGGATACCGGATAACCATCTTCATCAACTAATCCATCCAAATCATCATCTTGTGGAGTAGTGAAATTATATTGATCATTAGATTTATCACCTAAATTAACGAATCCAAGAGGGAACCAAATTGATTTATGAGCAATAATCGGACCAATACCAGGGTCATTTCCAGCTTCTGAATTGCTTAAGAAATCTCCACCGTAGGGAGCAAAAGCTGTCGGAAGTTCGTCTGCATCTCTAAAAGGAAATGAAAATCCGGGAGCATCCTCATCAATGAGACCGTCACCATCATCATCAATCCCTCTTCTTTGGGATCTTCTTATACTGGAATATAAAACCGTATCAGATAACGCCCATTGGCTATATTGCGAACCAAGAGCTGATTTTTCCAAAGGATTATAAGCAGGCAAAAATTCATTCAAACTTTGGTCTCCATCAAAACCAACGGTTGTCAAAGTATCAACAACAACTTTAATATCTTCTCCAGCTGCTATTGAATCAATAATAGCTGTAACATCATTTTGATCTTGAGGTGGCCAATGTTTCCAATAAAGCTTATCACCACTTTCATTTCTACGAATTTTTTTAGCACCAAACCATAAAGCACCTTGATAGAGATAATCTATACCACTACCACCGGGATATTCTAATGATGGCCATTGAGGAGTAATGTCATTACCGGATCCAAAAAATCCGTAATTACTAACTCTTAACCACATATTCCCGACATTATGATATTTTAAAAGATCCAATTTCTTACTTGCAGTTCCAGTATCTGCTTTATATGCAAAAACATTCACTGCAAATAAAACTAATACTAATAAAACAAGCATTGTTATTTTTGAAAATTTCATAAATATTCCTCCAATATTTATTCCAAACTAAAATCGATGGGATAAGTAAGCCAAACCGAAACAGGTTTACCATTACTTTTTGCCGGTTCAAATGTCCATTTTTTCATAGCTTTGACAGCTTCATTGTCCAAACCGGGTTCCAAAGATTTAATAATTTCAACAGCTCCGACTTTGC
The DNA here is from genome assembly GCA_027064005.1 of Candidatus Cloacimonadota bacterium. GTDB lineage: Bacteria > Cloacimonadota > Cloacimonadia > Cloacimonadales > JAMOQM01 > JAMOQM01. The sequence continues at coordinate 5,010 of JAMOQM010000050.1, forward strand.
CGGATTTTAAGACTTCTACGTTTAAAATAACTTGCCCCTGAATAGCCATTTGTCTTGCATATTTGGGATACTTTGGCGTTATAACTTTTATTGCCACGGGAGCCTTATCATAATTAACAAATTTAGGAGTTTTCCCAATCGTTGGTGGTGGAGCAACTTCTTTGTAAGGATCAAGGCTGGTACTGGTAATAGTATCAACTACCTGAATATCTTCATCTTCGTCGTCACCCATTTCATCATCAATCACGATATCAACAACCGGCTTTGCAGCCTCAGGTGGTGGTTGAATTTTCTCTTTAATCTCCGGAGGAATATCCAGAGCCTGAACTTGTATTTTTTGTTTTGTTTGATATGGTTTAACCTCAATATTAGGACTAACTAAAAAGGCAAAAAGAACCATCAAAACAGCTAAACTTACTGATTTGTCGAAAAAACTATCGGCAACAAATTTCCAATCCAGTGTTTTATTTTCCATCTTCCTACCTCTTAAGTTTTGCTTCAAACGAAACACGTAATGTATTGGCTTGACGCAATTGATTTAATACATCGGCCATAACACCGTATTCGGTATTTCTATCTGTTCTAAAACATGAAATTAAATTAAAATCATCAGAAAGTTTTTTCATCATGATCAATTGCACCTGAGGGACTTGCACGATAAAGTCATCTATAGAAATATGTCCCGCTCGATCAATATAGATCGTTGCTGCATGATTTCTTGGAATTTTATCTATAGTAGCTGCTTTAGGCATTTGAACTTTCAACCCTTTTTCTTTAACAAAAACAGTAGTAACCATAAAGAACAACAACAATAAAAAAGAAATATCTGACATTGAGGATGTTGGAATATTGGCAGGTTTTCTGTTTTTTCTAATTATTTTAGCCATTTTTCCTCCTAATTAGTGCCCAAAGAGATTTTTTGAGCTCCGGCTAAGCGAAGTTCATCAAGAACTCTGGTCATATAAAAATATTTACTTTTCCTATCTGTCTTAAGAGAAATAACCATATTAGGATTATCAGTTACCATTTTATGAATTTTGTTTTTTAATTCAGTCAAAGGTATTACTTCCTTATTTAAGGCTATAGCTCCATCTTTATTAATCCAAATCTTTGCAAGATTGTCTTTTTTCAATTTAACTTTCTGAACGTTAGCACCGTTAGACGGTGGCGGTAAAACCAAACCTAAACCCTTCTTAATATCAAACGTTGTAGTACTTAAGAAAAATACTATCAACAAGAATGAAATATCAGATAGAGAAGACTGAGGAATTTCAGGCTCTTTTTTCGGTTTACGAGGGACTTTCATTATTCCCCCTTGGATTCAACCAAGGTCTCAATGACTTTTTCAGATCCAATTTGCATGTCGATAATCAATGCATCAACCATAGTTTGGAAAATATTGTTAAAAAATTGAATTGGAATAGCTACAGCTAAACCTGCAGCAGATGTAATTAATGCAACTTTAATACCATCAGCAACGATGGTAGGATCAACTTCACCTGCTTTCGCGATAGAATCAAAAGCTTGAATCATACCGATAAGTGTTCCAAAGAAACCAAACATTGGAGCAAGAGAAATAGTAGTACCTAAAGCACTAAATCCTTTATCCAAATAAGCCATTTCTAAAGCTGAAGAGTTTTCAATAGCTTTATCTACAGCTTCAACACCTTTATCGGCTTTTAATAAACCTTGAGCAATAATAACGGAAACCGGTCCTCTACTGCTTTCACAAATTGCAATAGCTTCCTTATAATTACCTTTTTCAATTAAAGGTTTAACCTTTTCGATTAAATTTGTAACATTGATTTTAGCATATGACAATGCTACAAGTTTCCAAATAACTACAGCTAAAGCCCAGATGAAAAGAACTAAAATTGGCCACATTGCAAATCCACCTTGGATAAAAATATCTACCAAGCCGCTACCTACAATTTTACGCGCTAGCATTTCCAATCCACTCATTTGTGGAGCTTTTTCAAGTGGTGCAGCCTTTTCATCCTCAACAGTTTGAGTATTATTATCAACCGCTTCTGAATTATTAACCACAGCTTGAGTATCTTGTGTTGCAGTTTCCTGTGCAAAAAGCATACTCCCAATAAACAAATTCATCGTAAACATTACTATCAACATCATTATGACATTCTTTTTCATTTTTATTTCCTCCTTAATTTACCAGCTAAAAGACATTCCAAGAATGATTGTTCTCGGAGTGCTCCAATTACCGGGATTTTTTACAGATAATGAATGCAAATAAGCTGTCTCGGCAAAAACATAATCACTATTTGCTGAGGTAATATCCGCACCGTCATCATCCGGTTTCCCTGTTTTTGGATATACATAATTAACATTTCTTTTGTTAAATAAATTATTTATAGTACAATATAATTTATATCTTTTTTTACTTCCAAATTTAATGCTTTTGGAAATCTTCATGTCGGCATTTTCCGTATGAGGCATTAATTCACTATTAGTTTCTAATTCATGACCTTCAGAAGTTTGAGGAGTGTAAGGTCTTCCTGAAGAATAAGAATACATGAAGTTAACCATAAAATCATCTAACGGGAATATTGTATCTGTAAACGGAATAAACCATTCTTCGCCGTCTTTTACCCTAAACTGTAAACTGGTTGAGAAGTTATTTCTAACATCCCAATCTAATGGGAACTCTCTAAGATTTGTTGATTCATCTTGAATTACAGTTGCTGAATTATTACCGTTAGCCCAAGCTAATGAATAAGAAAAAGTCCCTGAAAGGAAGTTTGAGAAAGCACCTTGTAAGTTCATATCAACGCCACGACCACTACCATAATCTTCGGATATATATTCATACCAAGAAATAGTTTCATCGTTAGGATCAGTTACTTTTTTAGTGCTTACATAATTGTATATATTTTTATAGTAAGATGTAACATCCAGAGCCCAGCTTTCACCTAATTGGTGTTGAAGCCCAACTTCATAAGTTACTGTGATTTGCGGATCTAATTTAGGATTACCTACAACAATTGCGTTATCACTAACAATAGCATCTTCAGGTTTTTTAGTTGTGAAGATATATTGCATTTGTGGTAATTGGTTTTGATAATTATAAGCAAAATGAATTACATCTTTATCGGAAATCGGGTGAGAAACACCTAATCGTGGAGAAACCATAACTCTTAATCTGTCTTTTTTATCAAAAGTATATTTTTCATAAGATCCGTCATCTTGCTTGATATCATATCCGGTACCTAAATACCAAAAATCAAATCTTATACCCATATTTACGATTAAATCTTCATATTCCATTTTATCTTGAAGATAATATGCACCTTGGTAAGGATCAGCTTTATAACCATCAGTTTCACCTGAAGATTTTACAGTAGCATCATATCTATCATCTAAGCTATAAATTGGAACCATAACATCAAGGTTTTCATTATATACAGAATCAATAGCCGTACAAGTCTGTAAATATGAATCATATCGTAGTGCATCAACGTGATTTGGATTTAAAATTCTATCTTTTTTAATGTGATGTTTGATTATTTCAAAACCTGTTTTCAACCCGTGAATTTGATTAATCTGATATTCATAATCAGCTTTAACCGATGTTTGAGTTGATTTATCATTAACAAAATTTGAATAAAAAGAGCCGGGGGGGGCAAAATATCCTAAACCTACAGGTTGAGCAACACCGTTAATTTGATACTGCCATTCTGAAGCGGGAAGATATCCGTCATCAATAACACCATCGTCGTTTTCATCTAAATATTTAATCCCCTGGTGACTTTCATTGTAATAATTTGCATCTTTTACAAAGAAACTACTTAACTGAATACCACGCGGAGTATATTTTGTTTTTGTTTGAAAATAACTGGCTTTCACTTTAATATTCATTTGAGAGTTAATCAAATAATCATAAGTACCAATAATTTGTTGTTGGCTATTATCAGTATGAACATAATGCTCTAAAGCATATTTCCAATATTGACTATAAGGATTTTGATCTTTTTTAGACCCTCTTAATGCTAAAGTAAATTTCTTTGTAGCTGTTAAATCGTATCTGATTTTAAGATTTGCGTTATAATTATTAACATTTCTATTTCCCAAATCAAAACCGAGAAAATCTTTTCTTCCATCATAAGCATTGTAGGGAGAATAAGTGTTTGTTAAATATTTCAATTCTTTATTAGGATCATTTTTATAGTTGTCCTTATAGCGGGTGTCATACCAGTTTCCAGCACCATTCAAATAAAAAGTGAATCTATTTCTTAAATTCTCGGATAAACCGCCCAATACCGGTCCACCGATAGCAAATTTTGCTACATCTGAATTTGAACCGTTATCATCAAAAATATGATCCGAGTTCAATTCGATTTTACCTGAATAATTTTTACCACCTGATTTTGTTATAATATTAACAATACCTGATTGAGCATTACCGTATTCAGCTGTAAAACCACCGGTCATCACTGACATTTCCGCAATAGCATCTGTGTCTAAACTAAGAGCTGCCCCACCGTCAACAGGGTCTGAAACAGACATCCCGTCAACAGAATAAACAACTTCGTTAGCTCTACCGCCACGAATATGCAATTCACCATCAGAAGATTTAACTGTTCCGGCTTTTGTTGCGATAATATCACTAATATCGGTAACAGCCAAATTGGAAATATTGTCAGATGAAATATTTTGAGAAGATCCCACTTTATCTTTTTTAATAAGATCTTCTTTTTGTTTGATCACTTTAAAAGCTTTCATTTTAAGTGATTTTTTAAACATCTTAATGTTTAATGTAGAAGTTTCATCCATATTTATGGTAACTTCCGCTTCTCGGTCAGAATATCCGATTAACCGGCAAACAACTGTGTATTTACCAGGTGGGATATTAATTATTATAAATTGACCATTTTGTTTAGTAAGAGCACCTATTTGAGTTCCCTTAATCATTACTGCTGCAAATGCAAGTGGTTTCCCATTAGAATCTTTAACCTTTCCAACCAATTTACCGGTTGTTCCGGCAAATAAAGTAGTTCCAATGAGCACAAATACCAATAGCAAAATGAGAGTTGTTCTACGCATTAATAAACCTCCCTATATTTTTACATAACATCTCTTCTTTTCTATAACACATATTAATCGACAAAATCAATTAAATGATTGATTAGTGTCAATTCTTTTTTCACTTTATCAAAATAAAACTTTCTGAATTTATTTTTTGAAATTCCAAATATCTTGTTTATATTTGGCCTCCATTAAATGTTCAGAGATCTCTTTTTCGAAATTATTTAAATCATTATCTATAATAAACTCATCTTTTTCCCAAGCTTTATGAAAGCCTTCGATTAAAAATTCAACAGCTTTTTCATAATCTATTTTATCATTTAGAATCTGATTAATACAAACAGTTTTTCTGGCAAGATATTTTCTAATTGTGTTTCTTTTGTCAACTGTTAAATTTGGAATTATCTTAGAAATTGCTTCTTGATTTTGATTCATTAGAATAGAACCGTGCTGTAATAAAACATTTTCTTTTCTTACTTGAGCACTGCCGACAATCTTTTTATTCTCATATTTCAGTTCATATTTTGATGAGCTGGTAAAGCATGGATTAGCAAATTCTCTTTGATGAGATGAAGATAAATCGCCTTTTTCAAATTCGACATTAACTCCCATTAAATTTAAGCCGGTTGCCAAAGCTAAAGAAATTTGTGAATATGAATCGGTAATACTGCCATTGAGTTTTTCTTCTAAAGGAGAAATAACCGCATAAGTAACTTCTTCAATATGCAAAACGGCTCTTCCGCCGGTTGGGCGTCTCACAAACTCAAATCCATTTTCCTTAACCAGGTCCAAATCTATTTCTTTTTTAATTTGTTGATTAAATCCTAAAGATACGGTTGGCAAATTCCAATCATAAAATCTAATTGTTGGAATTGATTTTCCGGAGATATTACTCATCATAATCGCTTCATCAATTGCCATATTTTCAGCAGCAGATTTCTTATGATCAATTAAAATTCGCCACTTCATATATTAATTAATTTTACCTTCTGATTATTTTCAGATTTCAAGATTTTCCCAATTAGAATTCCATCGGTTTCTTTTAATATTTCTTCAGCATTTTTTTCATTTGTTACAACGTTAAATCCAATCCCCATATTAAAAGCACGATACATTTCATAAGAATCAACATTACCTTCTCTTTCTAAAAATTTAAAAAGTTCCGGTCTTTCCCATTTTGAACAATCAATCTCCGCAACAAGTCCGTCCGGAATTGAGCGTTTTAAATTTCCGGGAATACCACCGCCGGTAATATGAGCCATTCCGTGAATTTTTTCCGGAGTTGCCCATTTTTTCAAAATTGGATAATAGGATTTATGAACAGCTAAAAATGCTTCTGCTACCGTTTTGTTTAAATTGGGAATAATTGTATCAACTGTATAATTCAGTTTTTCAAAAATAATTTTTCTCGCTAAAGAATATCCGTTTGTGTGCAATCCGGTTGATTTGAATCCAATCACGACATCTCCGGCAACAATTTTTTCTCCGGTAATGATATTTTTCTTTTCAACCAAACCTACGATTGTCCCTGCCAAATCGTAATCTTCTTTTTTATAGATTCCGGGCATTTCAGCCATTTCACCACCGATTAAAGACACGCCGTTTTCGCGACAAGCTTTGGCGAATCCTGAAATAAGATCTTCAATATCTTTGGGTACTAATTCACCAACTCCAATATAATCGAGAAAATATTGGGGAGTTGCTCCCATAACGAAAATATCATCAACGCAATGGTTCACTAAATCTTGGCCAACCGTATCAAATATCCCTGATTTTTGAGCAATAATCAATTTTGTTCCAACACCATCAACACTGGAGACTAAAATCGGTTCTTTCCATTTCTTTAAGTCCAAAGCATAAAGTCCGCCAAATCCGCCGATATTTGTTAAAACGTTTTGATTAAAAGTACTTTTAACAATCGGTTTGATGCGATTGACAGCATTTTCACCAGCTTCAATATTAACTCCGGAATCTTTGTAATTTACTTTTTCCAATTATCCTCCGTTAAATTTGTGTGATTTTTAGTAATTCTTTATATCTTTTTTCGATTTCAGCAATTGTCATATTTTTCACATTATTAATGCTAAAATCTTCCACATTAATTGAAGCGGTAACAGTTCCATAAAACATTGCTTTTTTTATAGTGCTATTATCGAGATTATTCATTTTAGAGATAAATCCCATAAACCCGCCGGCAAAACTATCTCCGGCTCCGGTTGGATCAACAACTTTTCGCACAGGATAAACAGGAGCGTTAAAAATCAAATCTTGTCCATAAACAAATGCCCCGTATTCACCTCGTTTTACCACAACGAATTTTGGTCCTAATTTTAAAATTGCTTCAGCAGCATCATAAACATTTTCTACTTCTGTTAAAGATCGTATTTCATCTTCATTAATAAAAAGGATATTTACTTTTTTAATAACTTGGATTAATTTATTTTTTGCGCCGGTTATCCAGAAATTCATTGTATCACAAGCTGTAACTTCGGCATCTGAAAATTGGTTTAGAACATTTAATTGTAAATCAGGATGAATATTACCCAAAAATAAATACTTTGAAGAAAGATAGCTTTTGGGAATTATTGGATTAAATTCAGCAAAAACATTGAGATCGGTAAAAAGAGTTTCGGCTTTATTCAAATCATTATATTTCCCTCCCCATCTAAATGTTTTACCATCCACAATTTCCAAACCTTCCAAAGAAATATTTTTTTCTTTGAAAAGATCTATATTTTCTTTAGGAAAATCTGTTCCGATAACACCAACTAACTTTGAATTTCCAAAATTTTGAGCGACGATAGAAGCATAAGAAGCTGATCCGCCAATTACATTTGTTACTTTTCCGGAAGGAGTTTCAATATCATCTAATCCTATTGATCCAACTATTACCAAACTCATTATTTCTCCAATTTTATTATTTTTTGAGAAGAATTATTTAGTTGTTTATGATATCTTTTATTAAGATTATTCATAAGAAACAAAACTGCTACTAATAAGATAATTCTAACTATAAGTTTTAACCAACTTGTATTTTTAGAATATCTTTTCCGCCTATGTCTTCTTTCTATTTCTTCTTTTAATTCTTTCATATCAGATTAAACTGTGTAAAGCTTCTTTAAATCTTTTAACACCTTCAATAATATTGTCCATACTATTCGCATAAGAAAATCTCACATAATTATCAACACCGAAAGCTGATCCGGCAACAATTGCAATATGGTATTCTTCCAACAAATATTCACAAAGTTGGGAAGAATTTTTAATTCCTTTTTTATTATTCATGATATAATAAGAAATATTTGGCATTGCATAAAAAGCGCCTTTAGGTTCAACACAAGAAACATTATTTATTTCATTTAACGCTTTGTAGATATATTTTCTTCGAACATCAAATTCTTTTCTCATTTTTTCAACCGAACCGTCTTCATCATTTAGGGCGGTAACTGTTGCTTTCTGGGCAATTGAATTTACGCAAGAAGTTGTATGCCCTTGAATTAATCCGGCTTTTTTGATAATCTCTTTTGGCCCGGCAGCATATCCAACTCTCCAACCTGTCATGGCAAAAGCTTTTGAAACACCGTTAACCACAACCGTAATTTCTTTAATTTCCGGAGAAAGTGAAGCGATAGATACATGTTCTACACCATCATAAACTAATTTTTCATAGATTTCATCGGCAATAATAAGAATATTATTTTCTAGACACACTTCCGCAATTGCCAACAATTCTTTTTTTGTATAAACAGAACCGGTTGGATTATTTGGAGTGTTAAGAATTATTGCTTTAGGATTAGAACTGCCGTCAATAGCATCTTGAAGTTGTTCTGCCGTAATTCTGAAATTGTTAAATTCGTTTGTTGGAAGAAAAATTGGACTCGCATCAACCAAATTTATTTGCGAAATATAACTTACCCAATAAGGTACAGGTATAAAAATTTCATCTCGAAGATCACAAACAGCCATTAAAACATTAATTATAGAAGCTTTAGCTCCCGGAGAAACCAAAATTTGTTCCGGTTCATAATCAAGGTTATTATCTCTTTTAAATTTATCACAAATTGCTTGTTTTAATTCAGGAATCCCCGAAGTAACAGTATATCTGGTAAAGTTATCTTTAATTGCTTCAATTGCAGAGTTTTTAATATAATCCGGAGTATTAAAATCCGGTTCACCAACACCAAAGTTAATTACATCAATCCCTTCACTCATCATCTTTTTTGCCAATGCCGAAACAGTTAGTGTCGGTGAAGGCTTAATCGATTTGACTCGATGTGAAACGCAAATAGCCATCTTATCCTCTTTATATAATAATTTTTTTCGAAAATTTTAAGTTAGAAATCCTTGTCAATTTTTTCTTGCTCCAGATTTTTTTGTATTGAAAAATCAAAGGACATTTTCATGAATTAAAATTATTTATGACACACATTTTCGTTATATATTTCTAAAAATAATTTTTCCTGAATTAATTTTGATTAATCCGAAATTATCTCTTTCCAAAACTAATTCTCCAAGCTCGGAAATATCCACAACCTTACCCTCAATAAATTTATTAACTTGTTTAACTTTTATTTTTTTATTTATCAAAAAAGAATTTTCTAAAAGATAGTCTCGGTAAAAACTAAAATCTTTTTCCAAAAATACAGGAAGGTTCTTCTCAAAATTATTCCAAATTTCTTCAATAATCAAATTATTAGAAACCATCGAACCGGATTCAAGAAAAAGTGAAGTTGCTTTATCAACTAACTGCGGACAAATTTCCGTCACATTAGAATTTATTCCTATTCCAAAAAGATGGAAATCCTGTTTAGGATGAGCGGAAGAAATAATTCCGGCAATTTTTTTATTATTTGCATAAATATCATTCGGCCATTTTATTTTAAAATCTATATTTGGATAAATATTCGTTAACGTTTCATGAACAACTATTCCGGTAAATAAAGTAAAATTAGGGCGAATTTTTAGAGATTTCAGACCGGCAGTCATCCAAAGACCGCCTTTGGGAGAATGCCAATGATTCCCTTTCCGTCCGTATCCTGAAGATTGGTTTTTTGCAACGACTAAAAAATTTTCATCACATTTATTTATTAAATCTTTTGCAACATCAGAAGTACTTGGAACTTCATCATATAAATATATTTTTTTAAATAATCGGATCTCCATTTTTACTCCTCAAAAAAAATCGGAGATTTTCAAAACCTCCGATTAATCATTAATCTATTTTTTCAAGAAAACCATAGAGTTGAGTTTATTCCTCAATTTAAGAATAAATTTTCTAAATTCAGGATATTTTTCTACACTAACAATTCCGGACGGAATATAAAGTTCACTTTCAATAATGATTTTATTTCCTTCAGATTTCGTTTTCAATTTATAATAAGCTTTTTTCTTACCAATTTTAGTTGAAATCTTTATTTTTTTCGGTGGATTAACCACTTTTTCTTTATCTTTGAAATTAATAACAATGGTATTTTTATCTTTAATTTGATTACCGATTTGATATGGATATTCGCGTTCAACTTTCGACACATCCATATTTATCAACTTAACCAGACTTTTAAAATAAGAATATTCATCTTGTTTAACAAGCAAATCGTCATATTGCAATTTATAATTAAATTTAATATTCTCATCAATTTTATCAAAATTCTCAAAATTTGGACCCGCAATTAAATTTGCCGAATTCAATCTGAGAGAATTATTAAAAGCAATCTTTGCTCTATCTTTTGGTGTATTCATATATCTTTGTCTGGTTGAAACATTATATTTACCGGCAAATACTGAATTTACCGAAACTATAACTTTATCGCCGGTAAAATCATAATCATAGTTATAATTTCTTAAATAATCAATTTTAGGTTGATATGAAATCAATTTTGCTTTTTTATATCCCACTAAAACATTGTTATCTATCGCACTTCCGAAAATAAAAGGTTTGTTAATCTCGCCGGGAACCAAAAGATTACCTTTCCAGAAAACGTTAATATCCGAAACAAAATCCATTAAGGCATATTTCTTTTGAATGAAAGAATCTTTATCGGATTTATCTAAAACAATTGCCGGATAAACATCATCAATATCGAGTGCTTTTGCATAATTTAAAAATAGGAAAACCATATCTTTGATTGAACCGTATTTTTGACTTTGAATTTTTTCAGGTGAATCCGGTTTCAAATTTGTTTCTTGGAAAATCGAATATTTTGTCATAAAATTTTCAGCCATATATTTATAAATAGCTAAGATTTTATCTTTATCGGATTTTGCCCCTTTAGTAATTTTCAAAGCATTTTCTTTGATACTTTGAGGGATTTCAGCGACTTGATAATTCTTAAAAATCAGATCGCCCATTTCTCGCCAATTTTCATAAAACGAATAAACGACCGGGGTCCCGATTTCTAAATATGAAGGTTGGTTTGGCTCGGTTTTAATTAAGGGAGAATTTTTTACCGAAAATTTTTTGTATTTATATCCATTTTTTTCAAACTCGGAATATTTCACATTCTTATCTTTTGGATAATAAAAATCCACTTTTTTATCGCTTGGATAAATCAAAGTAAAATATTTATTCAAATACGGATTGGATTCCTGAAGATGCTCCACCCCGCTAACCGGCAATTTTCGAGTACTTGTGAGAGTGTAGTCCAAAACAATATAATTATTCGGCTCAATTTGCGGGAAGTTTAAAATTCTCTGTCTGATTTTAATGTAGTCAGGTGAATAAAGAGCCATTTGGTCATCCAAATCATAAACTTGATTTTCCGGAATTTGAATGCGTTTCCCATTTTCATCAATAGTAAAAGATTTGTTAATTTTAATACTTTGATAATCTGAATTATAGGAAATCTTTACGTCGGAATAACGCTTTTTACCTTTATATGAAAGAATTTTTTTGATATAATATACATTATAAGTATAGGAGTTATCTTCATTAACTTTCATTGTAACGTTTGTGAAAATATTTACCGCCGAAGCATTTTCTAACGAGATATCTATTTTTGTATCTTTAATAATATTTTCAGGTGTCTTAGCAAAACTCAGTGTAAATATTGCCAGGATGAGGATTATGATTGATAATTTTTTCATTTATTTCTCCTTATTACCAATAATATAAAGGTCTTGATATTTAGTTAACTTCGCCAATTTTGCTTTTAAAGGAATAAAATCAGCTTGTTTGAAATGCACTTTTGAATTCTCAAAATGGTAATTACATTTGATTGAATTATCGGTAATTTTGGAATCAAGAGTAACCTTAAATCCTTTATAATCAATATTTTCAAGTTTAGGAATTGAGATGTTTTTAATATTTTCGGCAAAATGAATTTCCAAATTAACATCAAAACTAAAAGCTCCCACCATCTTGAAATCGTACTTTCTACTTGTTAATGAAAAAGGACTCATAACATATCCGTACAAAAAATGCAAATTAAGTTTTGAAGCATCAAACGGAACAAAAACGTAATCTTTAGAATTGGTACCATAATGAGGAATTTTTATCTTCAAATCACAAAACATATTTTCATCTTTATTTTGAGAATTGGCATAATCAAAACTTTCCATTACGGCGTTTGGATTCAAACCGGAAGCAAGTCTTCTAAAAAATTTTTCATAATCTTGCTTGGTAAAACTGGCGAAAATATTTCTAACTATTGTATCTGAAAAACCGCTGAATTTATAATTCATTGAACCGGTAGCATTCATCTCTTTATCTAAATTAAGATTAATATCAACGCTCGCATTATTTAATTTAGGATCGGAAATCGGAGTAACTCGCAAAGTAGTCCCTTCTTTTGAAGCAATTAAATAACTGCTGTCTTCTTCATATTTTGGAAGAAAATCTTTTGTATTCTCATCAGTCGGGTCAAAAATAAATTCCGTATTTCCCTTTTCGTCATACATTGCCGTAATTGCATGATTAAACCAAACAACCGGAGCTCGAGGATCTAATCTGCTTCCTGATGAAATCAGAATTACATTTGCATTAAATCCGGCTTCTCTCAACATTGCAGCCAATAACGCAGCTTTATCTCTACAAACTCCACCGCGACTTTCAAAAGTATAAATTACATCGTGAGGTTCATAACCGGGTCTGTTTTTTTCTTTATCAACTCCGAGATAACGAATATTTTTGGCTACCCAATAATATATTTTTGCAGCTCGATTTTTCCTGCCTTTAACTCCGGAAATCAATTCCGCAACCTTATCTTTAATATCTTGATTGAGTTGTAAATGCGGTTCAACAAGATTATAATACCATCTGGAAGCTTGTTCCCAGCTATCTAAAGTTGTAATCATAATTCTGTGAGCAAACATATTGCTATCTTCCATATTTGGTTCATGAATGATAATAGGATTGTTTTTTATCGTCCATTCATAAATTACTTTATCTTTTTTGACCTTTTTGGAAAATTCATAAGGAAAATCGCTTTTATTTAATTCGTGAATATTAAGTTTGATACTTTCAGGTGTAATAATTTTTTCATAATTATAAAGATATTTTCTATAAGATTGGATATCAATTGCAGTAAAAAAATTGTTCTCCATTCTTGCTTTTGTCATATTACGAGTAGATTTCGTATAAACAATATCTCCAATTTCTAAATCCGGTAAAGTTGTAGTTAATATTTTTGTCGAATAAGAATAAATATTCATCGCCCCCATATTGTATATTTTTTCTTTCAAGACTTTTTCCGGGTCAAAATTAATAATTTTTCCATCTTGTTTTATAATTTGAATTTTCTCAACCGATAAATTGCTATAATTTGAATCATAATAAAAATATAAGCTGTTATTACGTTTTGCCTTTTCATTCAATACCTTTTTATATTCCTCAATCATTTCGGTACCGATGCAATTTTTATCCAAATTGGTAATGTCATTAGTAACAAATATTTCATTACTATTTGGATATTCCTCTGATTTTACTTCTTCCAATATTTTGATTGCCTGCTCTCTTGGAATAAATTGAGCTGAAAGCAATATTGGAAAAAGTATGATAAGTAATAGTGAAAATCTTTTCATACTGTTCCTCCGTCGTTTAGTTTTTAGATATACACAATATCTTTTGAACTTTCATAGCTTTGAAAATCGCTCTTTATTTTTTTGAACCTAATAATCTGGCAAGAAATAAATAAACCCTTCAACACCGTGTTCATAACTTGAGACCTTTACGATAGTTGGTTTTCCCAAATTGTTTGAATAATATTTTACATTGTTTTGATTAAATAAATTGTTTTCTGTAAATAGGACTCGCTTAGACAGCTGTAACTACTCAGGATTTACTCGGATTCTTTTTTCTGGAAAAACACTCGTTACAATTTTATTTGCTATATTTTGGAAAGCTTGTGTTCGATGTACTAAATCGAATTAATCATCTAAAAACACAAAGATTAAAATATTTACAGATAACTCATTGAAAATCGGTAAAATAACAACAATAATCAATTTAATAATGGAAATATTACTCCGATCTATGTAAACCAAATTCAATAGTTTATTGACAATTTTTAAGGGTTAAAATTTATCTAACTTAAATACTTTTAAGGAGATTGATATGGAAAATAATATAAACTTTAAGAAATTTTACGTAAAACCAAAATTACCAAATAATCTAAAACCGCTTTATGAACTCGCCGAAAACTTATGGTCAACTTGGGATATTTCCGCTTATGCACTTTTTAACAGAATTGACCCGATTATCTTTAGAAAAAACAATCACAATGCCATAAAATTACTTCAAAAAATACCTGAAACAAAATTGATGGAATTGTCTAAAAACAAAGGATTTTTGAATGAATTAAATTCTGTTTATAAAAAATTTAACTCATATAAAAATTATTCCGGCTATTTTAAAGATAAAAACCTCAAAAAAAATATCTTTGCCAAGAATTTCCAAATCGCCTATTTTTCAATGGAATACGGTCTTCATGAATCTATTCCTGTTTATTCCGGAGGATTGGGAATTTTATCAGGAGACCATTTAAAAGCCGCTTCGGATTTGGGTTTGCCATTAACCGGATTTGGATTGCTTTATCAATATGGATATTTTTCTCAACAAATAGATATGAACGGGAAACAAAAAGAAGTTTATATCAAAAACAAATGGTATGAAAAATCTATCAAAAAAGTTACCGATAAAAATAACGAAGACCTGATTTTAAAAATAAATGTTCGTGATGATGAAATTTCTGTCAAAGTTTGGAAAATAAATGTCGGAAAAGTCTCGCTTTATTTGTTTGATACAAACTTAGAAATCAATAAACCACTTTATCGAAAAGTAACAGATCATCTTTATGATTCTGACAGAGAAATGAGAATATTGCAGGAAATTGTTTTAGCTTTCGCTTCCATAAAATTACTCGATTATTTGAAAATCGAACCCAGCGTTTTTCATATGAACGAAGGGCATTCCGCTTTCATTATCATCAAAAGATTGGAAAATTTAATTAAAAACAAAGGATTCAGTTTTTTAGAAGCTCGCAAATTAATCAGGACAAACTCCGTCTTTACTACCCATACTCCGGTTCCGGCAGGAAATGAAGCATTCGACTTGAATCTTGTAAAACACTATCTCGAAAAAGATATTAACGCTGTTGGGTTTGATTTTTATGAATTCGCAAAATACGCTCAAGTTGAAAGTGGAAACAATTTTTCAATGTCGGTTTTGGCAATAAGATTTTCCAAATATATCAACGGTGTCTCAAAACTACACGGAGAAGTATCCAAAGAAATGTGGCATCCGATTTATCCAAAAATTATCAAAGAAGAAATGCCGATTGATTATATTACCAACGGTGTTCACATTCAAACCTGGGTAAGTCGCCAAATCACAGGACTTTTTGATAGATACATCGGCTCGGATTATATCCATAATTCCGATATTTCAAAAATATGGGACAACATTTTATCCATTCCGGACATAGAAATTTGGGAAGCTCATCAATCTCGAAAACAACAGATGATTACCTTCTTACGAGAAAAACTGAAAACCAGCATTATGTATAAAGGTAACGATATCACATCTTCCGAAAGATTGGATAACGCACTTTCTCCCGATAAATTAACTATCGGTTTTGCTCGACGTTTTGCAACCTACAAAAGAGCTAATTTGATTCTAAAAGATAAAAAAAGACTTTTAGAAATTTTAAATAATAAAGAAAGACCTATCCAATTTATCTTCGCGGGAAAAGCTCATCCTGCCGATGAATTTGGTAAAGCAATGATAAAAGAGATTATAGATTTCGCAAAAGAAAATTCCTTGGAAGATAGATTTATTTTTATTGAAGATTATGACATAAATATTGCTCGGCATTTAGTTCAAGGTGTGGATGTTTGGTTAAACAATCCGATAAAACCGATGGAAGCCAGCGGAACATCCGGAATGAAAGCCGGAATGAACGGAGCATTAAACGTTAGTATTCTCGATGGTTGGTGGCCGGAATGTTATAACAAAAATAACGGTTGGGGAATTACTGCCGGATATGGAGTTGAAGATGAGGAAGTTCGCGATTATCTTGATTCTAAAGAAATTTATGACATTTTGGAATTTGAAGTTGCAAAACTTTATTACAACCGCGACAGTTATTCAATTCCGCACGAATGGATTAGAATGATGAAACATTCCATAAAAGATGTTACCTTGAATTTTAATATGCATAGAATGTTGCGTCAATATAATGAAAAATATTATCTCCCAATCTATAATTACGTTAAAGAAATCTCAAACAATAATTATGAAGAAATTCATAAAACTCAAGAAAAACAAGATATTATAGATTCTAATTGGGAAAATCTTAAATTCGTTGATGTTAAAATTGCGATAAATGAATTCACTACAATCCGAAGCGGAGAATCTATAAAAGTAAACGTTGATTTAGACACAAATAATATTCCCGATGAATATTTTTCGGTGGAAATTGTTCATCAAACAAATAAGAATACTTTTGAAAGTCATCCTTTAAAATTTGTAAAACACGAGAATAATCTTTCTACTTATAAAGGAGTATTCAATATTTCCGGTGCCGGTGAACAAAGTTATAACATCAAAATTTCCGTTAATGATTCAATTGTTGAAGAAAATTTATTTTATGTAAAATGGTATTATTAAGGAAAATAAAATGAAAACAAATCTTTTTAGAATTCCGATAATCAAAGCAGTAAAAGAAGATTTTAATTTTAAAAATGAATTTTTATCACCGCCAAGAGATATTTCCGTTCGGAATAATTTAAAGATTTTTATCAATGAAATTAATGAGAATAGAATTTCCGATAAAGATAAAAAACTTTCGTTTGGAGAATATTCAGCCCTTACTTTGATTTTTAGACTTCAGAAAAAAATAATTCATCGGTACTTATCAAATAATCAAGAAAAAATCTTCTCTGAATTCAAAACTTTTTTTGAACATAATTATGGAAGTTACAAGATAAATTCATTAATTGCTAAATACAACGAGCAGTTCTATCATAATAATGAAGAAGATATTTTCCCGGATTTGATATGTATTTTTCTGGGAAACGTAAATTTGTCATTTTCAAAATATCAATTTATTTTTTCAAAAGATATTTTTTCCGAGAAAGAATTTGAAGCTTTATCTCAAAGTTTTCGTAATTTTTTCAAAACCAAATCTAAGGTAAAAACATCATCGGAAGATTTAATTTCTTTTTTATTGGCTCCTTCGGAAAAATTTCCAAATTCTATTTTGGAGCAATTAAAATTTATTAAAGAATATTGGCAAACTTATATTGATTTTGAAATGTCAGAACTTTTCCTAAATATAGACACAATTTCAGAAGAAAATACTCCTCATTTTATGGGACCGGGACCAGTTGAAATCTATGAGTTCGGAGAAGATAATTTAAATGAAGAAGAGAATTTTACCTATGATAAAAGTTGGATGCCAAATTTGATTTTGTTGGCAAAAAATATTTTTGTCTGGCTTCATCAACTCAGTGTAAAATATGGTAAAGAAATTACCCGTTTAGATGAAATCCCTGAAGAAGAACTGGCGGAATTATCTAAAAACGGTTTTACCGGAATTTGGCTTATCGGACTTTGGGAACGCAGCAAAATATCAAAAAAAATAAAAGAATTGAATGGCGACAAAGAGGCAATCGCTTCCGCCTATTCGCTTTATGATTATCAAATCAGCAAAGAATTGGGCGGAGATTATTCTTATGATATTTTCAGAAAAAAAGCTGAAAAATATAGATTGAGAATCGGTTGCGATATGGTACCAAATCACACAGGATTGGATTCAAGATTAATGGCCGAACATCCGGATTGGTTTATCAATCTCCCCTATTCACCGTTCCCGGGATATACTTTTACCAGGCAAAATTTATCGGAAAATCCAAATTTTGAGGTCAGACTTGAAGATCATTATTTTGACAAAACCGATGCGGCAGTTGTTTTTCAATATAAAAATTCTCAAACAGGAGAAATAAAATATATTTATCATGGAAACGACGGAACATCTTTCCCGTGGAATGACACTGCTCAATTAAACTATCTTTTACCGGAAGTACGAGAAGCAGTCATCAAAGACATTGTTAGAATTTCTAAAAGATTCCCGATTATTAGATTTGATGCGGCAATGACTTTGGCAAAAAAACATATTCAAAGGTTATGGTTTCCAAAACCGGGAGAAGGCGGAGCAATTCCTTCTCGAAGCGAATATTCTTTATCTCAAAAAGAATTTGATCGATTAATTCCAAAAGAATTTTGGCGAGAAGTTGTTGATAGAATTTCAGTTGAATCTCCTCACACTCTTCTACTGGCGGAAGCTTTTTGGATGATGGAAGGTTATTTTGTAAGAACTCTCGGAATGCATCGGGTTTATAACAGTGCTTTTATGAATATGATTAAAAACGAGGAAAATCAAAAATATCGCCAAACTATCTTAAACACCATAAAATTCAATCCTCAAATTTTGAAAAGATTCGTTAATTTTATGAGTAATCCCGATGAAGAAACTGCTTTTCAACAATTTGGAGATAATGATAAATTTTTCGGCGTTTCGGTTCTAATGTCAACCATGCCGGGACTTCCGATGTTTGCTCACGGTCAAATCGAGGGATTAAAAGAAAAATACGGAATGGAATATAAAAAGCCGAAATATGATGAAACAACAAATCAATATCTTTATAATCGACATAAAAAAGAAATCTTTCCTATCTTAAAAAAACGTTATCTTTTTTCTGATGTTGAAAATTTTCTTTTGTATGATTTTGAATCCGGAAATGATGTTATTCAAGATGTTTTCGTCTATTCAAATGAATTTGAAGGGCGACATTCTCTCGTAATTTACAACAATAAATTTGCTGATTATTTTGGAAAAATTCAAAAAGGAAAAACTGTGGATTCCAATAGTAATTGGCAGATAAAAACTTTAGGAGAGGCTTGGAACCTTCATAATAATAGCTCATATTTTGTTACATTTAGAGATATGATTTCAGGATTAACTTTCATTAGAAATTCGGCGGATGTTTTCCAAAACGGATTAAATCTAAATCTAAAAGCTTATGAATACGCTGTTTATGTTGATATTGAAGAGCATAAAGATACAGAAGTAAAAATATATTCAAAATTAAACAATAAACTTTTAAATAAAGGTACAAAAAATTTGGAAAAAGAAAAAAAGATGATATTATTAAAACCGTTACTTTTAAAATTCGAAGACTATTTAAACCCAACACTTATTACAAATATCATGAATATGAATAAAGAAGAGTTTAAAGAATTCACTCCGGAACTAAAAATACGAATTGATGATTTTTTCTCTGATTTCGCCGATTGGTTAAAATTGGTTCATGTTCCCAAATCAATACCTGACGAAATTTTTGATGATTTAGATGAATATTTCTTTTTGAAAGAAAAAACCGATAAACCGCTTTACGGTATTATTATTTGGATATTAATTCGTCACATTGGAAAAATTATCGATCATTTCAATTATGAAAAAACCACTGTTATGTTTTTGGATGAATTCGGATTTTCCGATATTATTGAATCAACAATTGCAAAACTTGATAAAAATCAAGAAAAAACATATTCTTATGAAATGATAAAATTCATCATCAACATCAAAGATGTTTCAAAATCTTTCAATAAAAATACAATTCAAAAAGTCTTGATTGAAATTTTTAAAGATAGAAATATCAATAAAATTATAAAATTAAATAAATATGAAAATGTGATTTGGTTCAATAAAGAAGCTGTCGAAAATTTTATTGAAATATTATCTTTTTCTTCAATAATTATCTTGAATAAAACATTTCAAAAACAAGAAAAACATTTTTTTATAGATTTTATGAAAAATCTCTTGCTTAAATGTGTAGAAGATTCTGAATATCAATACGAAAAGCTAATTTATGAGATAGAAAACATGAAACTTTGATGAGGAAACTATGGAAAAATTGAGCAAAGAATATACGGAAAAAATAGATAATCAAATTTCTAAAGATTATAAAAATTACTTTAAAAAAAGTAAGAAACCAAAAATACTTCTTTGCACACCGGAAATCACAGAATTACCGGAAGGAATGGGAAATGCCGCTAATATATTTTCCGCCAAAGGTGGTGGACTCGGAGATATTTCCGCCGGATTAGTCAGACATATCAATGAAAACAATAAATACGAATTGCACATTGTTATCCCCAAATATGATTTAAAAATACAAAAAATATCAGCTATCGCAAATAAGCAAATAGATAGGCTGGCAGTGGTTTTAAGCGGACGCGGAATCCACTTGGTTAATGACAGTGCTTTTTCTTATATTGATAATCCGTATTCCACCAACACTGTTCATCCGCCGGTTAGACGATCTTTGGCTTATCAACGATATGTTATAAACGAACTTTTGGATAGAATTAAACCCGATGTTGTCCATTGTAATGATTGGATGACAGGACTTATTCCTGCCGCTGCAAAATCAAAAGGAATAAAATCGCTCTTTACTCTTCACAATATTTTTAGTGAACACAGAACAATGAAAGAAATCGAGATCAGTGGAATTCGTCCGATGGATTTTGTGGAGAATCTTTATTTTGAATCATTTCCGGGTAATATCAAAAAAAATTGGAAAAAGAATTTTGACACTAATCGGGTGGATTTTACAGCTTCAGCAATAATGTCTTCCGACTTTTTTAATACTGTGAGTCCATCGTTTTTAGAAGAATTGTATAATGATGAATTTAAAGATTTGGTTTCACGTCCGATTTATAATACAATCAAAGAAAAATATGAAAATAACAAAGCAGCCGGAATTTTAAATGCTCCCAATGATACTATTAATCCTAAAGTTATGCCGGGAATTATCAATTTTAATAAATACACAATGAAAGAAAAGAAAGCTAAAAACAAACAACTTTTCCAAGAAAAAATGGGATTACCTCTTGAGGAAAATACTCCTTTATTTTTCTGGCCAAACCGCCTTTACGGTCAAAAAGGTCCTGATATTTTAATCAACAATTTGGAATATTTCTTTTCAAAATATAAAATGCAAATAGCAGTTGTTGCAAATGGCGATAAATTGTTGGAAAAAGAATTAAAAAGATTACAAAAAAAATATCCTAATCTATCCTTTAGAAATTTCGAGGAAAATCTCAGTAATTTAGGCAAAGCCGGTGCGGATTTTATTTTGATGCCTTCTCGTTATGAACCTTGCGGTTTACCTCAAATGGAAGCTTTAAGATTTGGTACATTACCGATAGTCAGAGCAACCGGAGGATTAAAAGATTCCATATCGCATCTGGATGTTGAAAATAATACGGGAAACGGATTTGTGTTTTTAATGGCTGATAAAGCGGGACTGGAATTTGGAATAAAAGAAGCTTTGAGATTTTACGCATTGGATATCAATATCAGAATTAAACAAATGCAGAGAATTATGAGCGAATCCAAAAGAAAATACAATTTGAAGACAACTGCGGAAAAATATATGGAAATTTATGATAAACTAATTAAGGAAAAAATGGATGAATAGGATTAGAAAAAGTGGGATTTTACTGCATATCACTTCCTTACCGAATAAATACGGCATCGGAACTCTTGGAAAAGAAGCTTATGAATTTGTAGATTTTTTAAATGATTCAGAACAAAAATTATGGCAAATTCTTCCAATCGGTCATACAGGTTATGGAAATTCTCCCTATCAAACCTATTCTGCTTTTGCCGGTAATCCGCTTTTAATTTCTATCCGAAAATTAGAAGAAGAAGGATTAATCTCGGAGATTAATTGCGATGATAATTTTAACAACCTGAGAGTTGATTTTGAAAAGGTTATTCCCTGCAAAGAAAAAATTTTAGCAGAAGCTTTTAAGAATTTTGATTCAACAAGCAATGATTTTCTTAAATTCTGTGATTCGGAAAAATATTGGCTGAATGACTATTCCCTATTTATGTCTTTAAAAAAATACTATCATAATAAATCTTGGATTGACTGGGATGAAAATATTCGAAATAGAAAGAAAAATGCAATTCATTTTTATGAAGAAAAATTAGCCGATCAAATTGCTTTTTTCAAATTTTCTCAATATCTTTTTCATAAACAATGGGTTGAATTAAAAAAATACGCCAATTCTAAAAAAGTTGAGATTATCGGCGATATCCCGATTTTCGTTGCTTTTGACAGTGCGGACGCTTGGGCAAATACAAAAATTTTTGATTTTGATGAAAATAATAATCCTAAAAATATTGCCGGAGTTCCACCCGATTATTTCAGTTCAACCGGGCAATTATGGGGAAATCCGTTATATAATTGGCAAAATTTGGAAACGGATAATTTCCATTGGTGGATTCTTAGAATAAAAAAAATGCTCTCTCTTTTTGATATTATCCGAATAGATCATTTTCGTGGGTTCGAATCTTTTTGGGCTATTCCTTTCGGAAGTGAAAATGCTATCCATGGGGAATGGATTAAAGCTCCCGGGAAAAAACTTTTTACGGAAATCAAAAAACAACTTGGAAATTTGCCTATTATCGCCGAAGATTTGGGAATAATCACCAAAGAAGTAGAATTTTTGCGTGATGAATTTAATTTTCCCGGCATGAAAATTCTCCAATTCGCTTTTGAATCCGACCTGAAAAATGCTTATTTACCGCATAATTATAATGAAAATTGCGTAGTTTATACCGGAACTCACGATAATGATACAACGCTCGGCTGGTACAATAAACTTACTCCTAATCAAAAAAAATTCGCCGATGATTATCTAAACAGTAATGATAATATTTGTTGGAGAATGATTAAATTGGCCTGGAATTCCAAAGCAAACATTGCCATTGCTCCTTTACAGGATTTTCTTTGCCTCGACAGTAATTCGCGGATGAATATCCCCGGAGAAGCTGAAGGAAATTGGGAATGGAGATTCTTACCTAATTCTTTAGATGATTTTCTCGCGAAAAAAATCAGAAATCTTACTTGGGATTCTAACCGTTAATGTCGGCAAAAATTCCGGACTTTTCAGATTTTCACAAGTTTAAACTTTCTTCCGGATAAGAAAAGTCCGGTCAGACAATTTCAAATTTATGCGATAATTTTAAGTCTTCTCCTTAAGCTAAAAGAAAGATTTAGAGGTGATTTGCAAAAAATTATTGACCTTGAAAGAACAACTTTTTTCTTGAATAAAAAAAGGAGAATTTTAATGCAACTGACAAATGAGAAAATTAACAAAATAAAACGCTCTTATTATCCTGAAAATTTAGAAGTTACAAATTGGGAAAACGTCCAAAAAGAATATGAGAAATTGCTGGAATACAAAATTGAAAGTCCGGAAGACATTATAAAACTTATCGAAATTTCGTCTGAATTTGATGCTATTTTAGATCAAGAAATGGCCTGGAAATATATCAAAATGACATGTTATTCCGATCAAGAAAAATATGAAAAAGACTTCAATAATTTTTACGCAGAAATTATTTCTAAAACCCAACCGTATGATTTTAAATTAAAAAACAAATTGTATAATAGTCCGGAAATGAAGAAATTGTCTGATAAAAAGTATAATCACTTAAAAAAAATTATCTCAAATTCAATTGAATTGTACCGTGATGAAAACGTGCCTCTTTTCACAAAAGAACAGGAATTAACAAATAAATATGGTTCTATTTTCGGAAAATTAACAATTGATTTTGATGGTGAAGAAAAAACAATCACCCAAATGGGAATATATCTTAAAGACCAAGATCGTTCCATCAGAAAAAAAGCTTGGGAATTGATTAATTCAAAAATCAAAACAAAAGAAAATGAACTAAATGAGCTTTATGATGAATTAAGAAAAATTCGAGCTGAAGAAGCAAAAAATGCCGGATTCGAAAATTATCGCGATTTTAAACATCAACAAATGGGAAGATTTTCCTACACTCCGGAAGATATTTTCAAATTCCACGAAGCAGTAGAAAAAGTAGTAATGCCATTTGTACGAGAATTGACTGTAAAAAGGAAAAAAACTTTGGGATTAGATTCTGTAAAACCTTGGGATACTGCGGTTGATTTGGATGGAAAAATCTTAAAACCTTTTGAAAAAGTTGAAGACCTTATTGATAATTCAATGAAAATATTAAACAAAATTAAACCGGAATACGGTATCCAATTCAATATGATGAAAAACACAAATTTGCTTGACTTGGAAAATAGAAAAGGTAAATCACCGGGCGGTTATAATTATCCTCTAGCAGAACTTGGATCATCATTTATCTTTATGAACGCCATTGGTTTACATCGAGATGTTGTTACGCTTTTACACGAATCAGGACACGCAATGCATTCTAAAGCAATCTCAAAAGAAAAAATCTCTTATTATAAATCCACCCCGAGTGAAGTTGCAGAATTAGCTTCAATGTCAATGGAATTGATGACAATGGAGTATTGGGATGAATTTTATAAAGATGAAGCTGATTTGAAAAAAGCAAAACGCGATCAATTAGAAGGAACTTTATCTTTCTTACCGTGGTGCATGACCGTAGATGCCTTCCAGCAATGGGTTTACACTCATCCTAAACATACTGTTAAAGAAAGAGAAGATTTCTACATTTCGCTTCTAAACAGATTTGATAGCGGAATAGATTGGACAGGATTAGAAGATTTTAGAAAGATTTCTTGGATGCGACAACTTCATATTTTTGAAGTACCTTTTTATTATATTGAATACGGAATGTCCCAATTAGGAGCTTTGGCGATTTATAAAAATTATAAAGAAAACGGTGCAAAAGCAATTGAGCAATATCAGGATTTTTTGAATCTTGGATATTCAAAACCTGTTAATGAATTATATGAAGCTGCAGGAATTAAGTTCGACTTTTCAGAAAAATATATTTCGGAATTAGTAGATTTTGTAAAAAAAGAATTAAATTCATTATAAAAATTTGTGTAGAGATAGGGCAACTTATCTCTACTATTTTTCGCTGTTTTAATTTATTGACATAACCTCATCCTTAATAATAAATTGAATATATAGTAATATAAGGTTATTTTGAGTTAAAAATAAAACAGAAAATATCTTTAATTTTGAAAATATCGTGAGGAAATTTGAAAAAAAATATTATCTTTTTAGCATTGTTAATAATTCTACCATTTAGAGTTTTTTCAGATACTGAAATTGACAGTTTGCTTTACAATCTCAATTCCTTACATGGTAAAATTAAATTAAAACGTATTTTGGATATTGAAGAATATTATGCTTACAATTCAGACAGTTTAGCTATAAAATATTATCGAGAAGCACTAAATCTTTCAGCACAACTTTCTGACAATAATTCTTATTTT
>JAMOQM010000051.1 GCA_027064005.1 Candidatus Cloacimonadota bacterium
ATTTGCAAATTTCAATATTTCTTTTGCCGCTCTAACAGATGATTTTTCATCAGTTATTTCGATGTATTTTTTTATATTTTCTTTTTGAAATTCCAGCGTTTTTTTATCATTAATAGCAGATTTGAAATTCTCTTTAAATTCAAAAAAAGTATTAAAAACAATCCCGGAATTCCAAAATTTATAATAAGGATTATTTTGCCATTTTATGCCGTGAGCATTAAAGAAAATACAAGGTTTCGGTTTACGTGCAATAAATTCATAAACCATACTGCTAACATCACCGATATGCATATCACTTATTGAAAGATAAGTCCCGTTTGTACTAAATTTACTGTCAAAATCAACGACAATATTGTCTGAAGAATAATCTTGAAAATCAATATTATAGCCAAATCTATTTTTCCAGTGTGAAACCAAAAGATGCGGAGCAAAGATCAAATTATATTTCTCTTGTTTTGAAAAATATTCTAAAACATCTTTTGCATATTTTTTATAAGAAGATAATTCCGGTTCCCAATGGGGAGAATACAAAACGATTGGTAAATCTTTTTTGAACAATTTTTTCTTTAGCCTGAAGTTATATGGCATCTACCAGTAGATTTTTTTCAGAGCCGTATTTTCCCCATGTGGATGTTTGCAGAATAGTAAATATTTTTTTGTTACTTTAATTTATTTGTTGAATAATTTTTCTGATAATACTATGCCTCTTTACAATCAATAGATTTAAGATCTTCGAATTTTATCTTTTGTTCATAATTCAAAAGTGTTTTTTATTTCTTCAGCTGCTCTTTTAGCTGCATTTCCATCAAGATTGTCAAGCATTATATTGTTCCATTTTATTCTCATATTTGATTTTTCAGTATTATTTTTTAATGAATATTTAATTGCATCAACACATTCATTAAAATTTTCAACACGTATAGATATTTCGTCAAGCATTGTAATAATTTCGTCAGATAATCTTTTAGCCTGATTAATTTTAAACGTTATAATTGGTTTATTCAGGCTGCAAAATTCTGCGATAATCGAACTTGTATCTCCGACCATAAGATCCGAAACAGCAAGATAGGGAAGAATATTCTTATCTTTTATAAAAAAAATATTTTTATTGTTAGCAATAGACAATTTATATTTATTTGATATCCAGGGATGAAGAGTAACTATAATATTATAATCATCGGATATTAAATCTAATTTTTTATACCATTTTTCAATAGCAGACATACCTGATTTATCCCAGGTAGCAGAAAAAATTATTATAGGTTTAGTGTTTGGGAAAATTTTATTTTTTAATTTTTTTATTGTCTGTGAATTTATTTCTCCGTTAAAAAGAGGATCAATTTTAGGAAAGCCAACATTAGCCCCATTTTTAATGCCGAGTTTTTCAGCTTGTCTTAATTCTGCTGATGAAGTAAATAAAAATTTATCAAAATATTTATATTTTTTTGAACTAATAAAATTTTTGAAATGATAAACTCCATGTCTCATTCCAATTTTTTTAATATTTTTTTCAGGAAACATATAAATATCGTGCCTTACCATAATTAACGATTTTGGGAAACAAGGCCAGAGCTTGGATTTAATATTATATTTTTCTAATTCTTTTTTTACTTTTTTGTTTTTGGATATAATTTTAATCTCCGGAAGATATTTCAAAACAGGTTTAAAAATTAAATAATCTAGATAATCACCACAATAAAAAGCAATATCATTTTCTTTCTTAAAGAAATTTTTAGCATTCCAAATAAATCTGTAAGGGAGATAATATAAATAATATGAAAAAACCATAATTGCTTAATATTTGTTAATTATTTGTTTCAATACTTCATCGGGTAAAATCATCTTCATACAATTATGATGTGTCAAAGGACATTTTTTATGCCCATGATTACCACAAGGACGACAATCCAAATCTTTTTCAAAAACATAATCGTTTTTTCTGAAAGGTGAATAACCAAATGATTTTACTGTAGGTCCAAAGAAAGCAAATACATCTGTTTTAACAGCATTTGCAATATGTAAAGCCCCGCTGTCATTACAAATCATTAAATTGCATTTTTCAATTATAGCAGCTGATAATAATATTGACGCCTTCCCTGCCAATATTAAGGTTTTATTTTTGGGAGCAATTTTTTCGCAGAGGTCTTGTTCTTGTTTGCTGCCAATGTAAACGAGATTAAATCCATTTTCTACTAATTTGTCTGATAGCTCTTTATAATATTTTTCAGGCCAACGTTTAGTGTCCCAAACTGAACCCGGGGCAATAGCAATTGTTTTGTCTTTATTGAAATTTTTTAATAATCCGATAGCTTGATTTTTTGTTTCTTTATCTGGAAATAATTCCGTTTGAATATCAAATTTTTTATCAGAGAAAAATTTCAATAGGTCTAAATTTTTTTCTATTCTTCTAACATCATGTCTAAAAGAAGTTTTTTTTGTAAGAAATTTTGCTGCAGTGCCTCTGTCAAAACCTATACGTTCGGGAATATTTGCAAAAAAAGTCAGCATAGCTGTTGTAAACGAACTATGAGGTAATATTGCAAGGTTGTATTTGTTTTGTTTTATCTGTTTTAGTGTTTTAATAAAGTCCTTTAATTTATTTTTTCTTTTATCAAAATAATAGATATTATTGATATCAGGATTATTGTCAAGAATGCCCTTTGATTGAGGAATTACCAAAACGTCAATATCAGAGTCAGGAAATATTTGTTTAAGACCTCTGATAAGCGGCGTTATTAAAATCACATCACCGAGAAAAGCTGTCTGAACTATTAATATTTTTTTATAATTTTTCATATAAATCTATGTTTTTTGCGATTGTTAATTCTATATCAAATTCTTTTACAGATTCTTTTGCTTGTTTAGAAAAATCAACCCTTAATTTTTCATCATCAATCAGTTTTAGAATAGCCGAAGCTAATTCTTTATAATTTTTTGGGGGTACCAACAATCCGTTTTCGTTATGATGAACAGCTTCCGGAATTCCGCCTGTTATTGTTCCAATCACGGGAAGTCCGATAGATTGTGCATCAAGAATGGAAGTTCCCAAACCTTCTTTTTTTGATGCCATTACAAAGATATCGAAATGTTTAATTATTTCGCCTACATTTGATTTATATCCCAAAAACAAAAATTTGTTGTTTAGGTTAAGATTCGAGGCTAATTCTTTAATTGTTTCTTCATTTTTCCCATCACCTAAAGAAATAAAAGTTACGTTATTTTTTTTACTTAGAACGATTCCCGCCGCTTTTAACAAATTAGGATAATCTTTATGACCAACCAAAGCGGCCACAGTTCCGACAATAATCTCATCTTGTCCTATTTGATAATTTTTTCTAAAATTCTTCATCTTAGAAACTTCATCAAATTTATGAATATTTATCCCGGAATGAATTACCCGAAGTTTAGTTTTCGGAACACCATCTTCTAATAAAATCTTTTCAATTCCTTCTGAAATACAGACAATTTTTGAGACTAATTTTGTATTGTATTTAAAACGGCTAAAAGGATTATTTTTTAGATGGAAATCTACCCGTCTCACACCGATTATTTTAATTTTAGGATAAAATAATTTTGATAAAATCCCAATCGAAAGTGCGTGTGCAGAATGAGCGTGAAGAATATGATAATTATCTTTTTTACAAAGTGAGGCAATTTTGAAAGCGGAAATTATATCTATTTCTCCTCGCATTTTTATTTCATTAAAAGGAAGTCTTTTCTCTTTAAAATATTTTGTTAGTTTGGATTTCGGTTGGCAAACAAATCTTGTTTTATATCCTCGTTTAAGCAGACCTTCAAAAAGATAAACTGCTTGTTGTTGACCACCTCGCCAGCCATATTCTGAATCTATATGCAAAATATTTTTCATTTATTTAATTCCCACAATCTGAAATATTTATAAGAAACACCAAATCCGGAAACAAATGAAATAAGCAAACCTGTTTTACCGTCCAAAAATCCTGCTTGTAAAAAATACATTTTTACGAATTTAAAAATTCCTCTAAAAACAGCATTTCCAATTGAAGATTTCCTGCCTTTTTGGAAAAGTCTTTCGGCTCCCAGTTCACTGTATTTTATCATTTTGTCTAAATGAGTTCGCAAGGTTGGGAATGAATAATGATAAATAACATCATAAATAATTCCTTTCTTTTCTTTTGTTTGAACTGATTCGTGAACAATTTTATCATTAAAAGAGGCAAATCTTTTATTGAACAATCTTAGTGGAAAATCTTTATTCCAACCGCAATGTTTAACTTCTTTTCTAAGATAAAAAGAGGTTCGTTTTATTTTATAAGCTTTTTTATCAGGATTTTTCAAAATATCAATAATTTTATTTTTTAAATCTTCGGAAACTTCTTCATCGGCATCCAAAGATAAAACCCATTCATTGGATGTGGAATCAATGGCAAATTGTTTTGTTTTGCCAAAACCCTGCCATTTTGTTTGAATAATTTTGCATTTATACAATCTACAAACGTTTAGCGTTAAATCAGTTGAGCCGGAATCAACCACTACTATTTCATCAGCCCATTGAACAGACGCTAAACAGCGACCAATATTTTTTTCTTCATTTTTGGTAATAATCGCGACAGATAGTTTATTTTTCATTCATAATTTCTCTTATTTTTTGATATGCTGCTTCCGGTGTTATTCCAAAAGTATTGTCATGAAAAGAATCATTTTCTTTATTACAAAGATGATGATGAGTTTTAAAAACAGAAGCCGGTGACCAAGTTACAGTGTCAGTTGAACCAAACAACGCCAAAGTTTTAATGTTTGCAGTTGTTGAAAGATGGTTCATTCCTCCATCATTACAAACCAATAACTCCGATTTTTTTAACAGTGCCAGAGCTTGATTAAATGTAGTTGGCAAAGCAATTATAGATTCTTCATTCATTTTATTTTTGATTGATTTAACTAAATCTAATTCTGAAGGTCCCCATAACCAAATGATTGAAAATCCATCTTTAGCTAATTTATCGGCAAGTTGAGAATAGTAATCAGGATTCCATATTTTCCATTTTAACGGACTGCCGGGAGAAAAGATCACTAATTTTTTATTACTTAAATTTTCTTTTTCCAGCCAATTATCGATATATTTCTCAGATTCTTTTGTAACATTACAATACAATTTATAAGGAACAAATTCAATTCCTAAAGGTTGTAAGATATCAAATTTTCGGGAAGCACTATATCGAATCGGACCGCGAGAAGCTTTTAGATTATATGCCATATTCAATCTTCCATTAGCATAACCTACTCGAAATCTTGCTCCACTCAACCACGTAAATTGTTGAGAGCTTGGCTTATTTTGTTGATCAATTACAATGTCATATTTATTTTTCCTTATTTCCAAAATTTTCTTAATTCTATTCCAAACATAATATTTATCGTGTTTATCTCCGGTCGTGATAATTTTATCAATAAAAGGATGATTTTTGAGAATTGCTGAATATTTTTTTTTAGTTAAATAATGAATCTCAGCGTGAATAAATTTTTTTTTCAATTCTTCAAAATAGGAAGTTGTTAAAAAAACATCACCAAATGGTCCAAGCTGAATTATCAAAATTTTCTTTATTGATTTCGGATTAAACTTTTTTATAATCGACATATTCTTTTTCTTCAAAAAAATTCGAATTAAATTTTGTGTTAATATCTCTTTTTATAGCAGCTCTTTCATCATTTTCAAAATACACACTTCTAGCTAATTTAATAAACTCATCATCAAATTCTTGTTTGAATTCTTTTATGCGAATATTATCTTCAATTTCCCATAATTTGATATTTATTTTTTTTAATCGCATAAAAATTTCCGAGTCGGAAGTAATTCCAATTTCTTCCATCGATTTTTTTAAGGTATTATATTCATTACGAATATTAATTAATTTTTCTTCTGCTTTAATTCTTTCTAATTTTATCTCAAGAATTGTAACTTTATCAACCAGTTCACCTATCGAAATATCTATTTTCACATTAACTCCAACTAATTTTATTTATTAAGACAACAAAAATAAATAAGCTTTTCAAGCAATTTTTTTCTTTCTCATTTTAATTTTATAACTTCAATTTTGTCATTGCCCAAAGAATTATTAATTCCAAATTTTGCGGAAAAATTTTTCTTATTGATTTCAATTTTACGTTTTTTATAGTAATCTTTATTTACTCTTTCTCCGTTATTATGAAATTCTTGATGCCAATGATGAAGCGGATAAACATCTTTAAATGGGTTTATCGGACGGATTCCTGCGGCAAGCAATCTCCTCCCGAAATCATCATCTTCATTTCCCCAACCTATAAAATTTTCATCATACCCGTTTATTTCCAAATAATCTTTTTTGAACATTCCTGTTATACCACCGCGAAATTTTGTTCCTTTTTTTTGTATTTTCAAACTTTGAAGGAACCGATTAAATTTATCTTTTCTGTATTGAAAAAGAATTTTATTTTTTTGAGATTCGGTAATAATATCTGAAAAATCTCCGCTTAAAAGATTCTCGAAAGTAATTTTCTTTGATTGTTCTTGATTTAACCTTATCGGATATCCGACGATGACATTTTTCTCGGAAATGGAGTTTACGAATTCTCGCAAAAATCCTGTGGAAAACATAAGATCCTGATCAACAAAAATTATATAATCACCTTCAGCAACTCTAACCGCATTATTTCTACATCGAGCCAACCTGAATCCTAAATCGGCTTGTTCAACGAACTTTATATTGAATTTAAAATCTTTTATTAAATCTTGTATCTCGGCAACAATATTTTCTGAAGATCCATCATCCGAAATAATTAACTCGTCAGGCGTAAAATCTTGTCCTTTTAAAGAGATAAGAAGATTTTTTAACAATTCAACTCTGTTATATGTTGTGATAATCAAAGATATTTTCATACTTTCTCCAACAAGAATTTAATATTATCATCAATTGAAAAAACATCTTTTCCCCAGATTTTATTCCGTAATTCAATTCTTTTTTTAGAAAAATCCAAATTATCGGAATCCTCAATAGCTTGAATTAATTCTTTAAATGAATTACATTTTTTCCCGACAATAATTCCATCATAATCAAAATACATTTTGCGACTTTTCAGCATATATTCATCCAAATCAAAAGGGAAGAAAATTATTTCTTTATTTAGAAGAAGATAATCGAAAAATATCGATGAATAGTCAGAAATCAGAACATCTGTGAATGGTAAAATCGGGTAAATATCGACTTTGCTGTCTAATAATTTTATATTTGAAAATTGAGATAAATTAATTATTTTTTTTGAAGTTGTCGGATGTAACTTTATCAAAAATAGAAAGTTTTTGCCTTTCCCAAGTCTATCCAATTGTGCAAAATTGATTCCGGAGTCTTCAAAAAACTTTGATTTACCATCTCGAAATGTTGGAAGGTAAACAAAGATTTTTCTATATTTAGATAAAGATTTAACCAGCTCAAAAGTTGCTTTCGATTCAAATCTTGATATTAATTTTAATAATTCCTCTTTAGGATATTTAAAAATAGAATTTCTCGGATATTCTCCGATTAGAACATTTTTTTCTTTTATTTTAAAAGCGGAAGTAAAGAATTTTTCCATATATTCGGAAGGAATTAGAAGAAAGTCGGGATGACGATAAAGTCCCGGAAATATGAGAGTTTTGACAAATTTTTCAAATTTATTTCTGTATTGAAATTTCCAGGCAATTTTCCCGAATTTAATATCGAATTCAATTTTTTTTAAAGGAACGCCGTGCCATAAATTTACAAATTTAGCTCCTCTGGAAAACCAATAAGAGACATCCTCAATATTTGTATTTGAAAAAATTATACTCGCTCGCAAAATAGAAAAAATGCCTTTGATACTTTTTTTGTAAAAAGCATTAATACCTTTAGATTTTAGAAAATTAAGATTAGCTTTTTTTCGAGTTATCCAAATAATTTTAATCTCGGGGTAATTTTTCTCTAAATAAAGATATAAGTATTTTGAATTATCTCCAAATCCCGCATTATACGTTCCAAATATCCAAGTATTTTTATCTCTTTTGACAAATCCGGACAGAAAATAAATCAAATATAGAGGATAATATTTGGATTTTTTTGCAATTACTTCAAGATGTTTAAGATTCATTGATTTCATTTAAAGAATATTTAAAAACTTTGGATAACAAATTACCACTATTAAGAATTTGTTCTTTAGAAAAAAATTTTATTAAGTCTATAGATAATCCTAAATAAACTGCTTTTTTGAACCATGGTTTATTTTCCCAATACATCCAAATATTTTTATTCATTAGACAAACACCGCCGTAATTTTCTTTGAAATTCCTTCCACAACTTTGGTCTCAAATTTCTTATTTTTATTGAAATTATAAATCAACATGTATCCCTCGTTCAAACCATAAGAATCCAAATAATCACATAATTGCTCAATCCCATCGGAAAGATATTTTTCTCCATACCAAATTTTGAGTTCTATAACATATCTTTTGTCATTATAAGTTATGACCAAATCCATTTTTCGGTCTTCAGCGGTAACATTTTCTTTAAATAAAAATCCCTTCCCGTTAATAATTGGACGTAAAAATGACATCAATAATAATCGCCCGTTTTTTTCTAAAAATTTATTATCCTTGGAAGAATTATGTTCCTTCATAAATAGCTGAAATTTTTGTAAGATTAAGACAATGTTCAATTCATTATTTTCCGTAAATTTGGAAGAATTATATAAGTTTAAAGCCGATTCATTGGTTTTCTGTTTAGACAACATATAATCAATTATTCTAAATTCATATATTTTGTTACTTATATCACACTGCCCTGTTTTATTTTGAGAGAGAATGCCATAAATTTTCCCCTTATTAATTATTGGATCTCCAATGTTGAATCTATAATTTTCACCTTGAATTACAATATTAAAAACAAGATTATATAAATCATTATTATTTTCTAAATTTTTAGTTACATCATCAAAATTCGTGTTTGTATAAGCTCCATCAATTAAATACTTATATGCATTTTCCACATCATCAACAGTCCACGGCCGTTTATTTTCTCGTAAAATATTTTCATCGATAATCTTCCCCATTTGACTGATAAGAAAAGGATTACCGTTTGTATAATAAAAAATTCTTTGAGCTATTTCGGAAATATTCATCAGGAAATTATGTTCATCAGCATAATCTTTTAGCATCGGAATAATTTCATCAACAGAAAACGCAAAATCAATTTCTAAATTCTCGGCAATATTCCACGGACTATTTAATTTTCTTTCCGCATCCGGACGTAATTTCAATTTTAAAGATTTTACATCGTGAACCCCGAGAAGAATAACCGAATGAAAAGTAAGATCGTTTTCACTTTTCATCGCAAGATATTTATCTCTTAAAATTGCGAGAAAACTTATAAATACTTGATTATTACTGGCTTTATCGACTTCATCAATTATTAAGACAACTTTCTTTTTTACTGAAGAAATCCACGTTGCAACAAATCTAGATAACTCTTTAAAACTGTGAATGTTTCCGGCAGCTTCTTCCAGAAAATCAGCAAGTTTAGGTTGTTTAAAAAATAAACCTTTTGCAAATGTTTCTAAGACAGCCGGAGCAAATCTTTCTTCCGATTCAAAAGGGAGGTCGCCAATTCCTTCAAAACTAGTGGAAATTACCAGATAATCTTCTCGCTTTTCAAATTCTTTCTTCAAAAGATATTGCATCGTTGTTTTTCCAAATTGTCGCGGGAAATTTATAGCATAATAATATCCTTCTTCCACAAGATATTTACAGCGTGCAAATTTTTTCGAGACATCACACATATAATGTTTTTCCGGAATACACAAACCGGTTGTATTAAATCTTTTCATTTCTCCCTCTAATATTTTTATTCATTAGACAAACACCGCCGTAATTTTCTTTGAAATTCCTTCCACAACTTTGGTCTCAAATTTCTTATTTTTATTGAAATTATAAATCAACATGTATCCCTCGTTCAAACCATAAGAATCCAAATAATCACATAATTGCTCAATCCCATCGGAAAGATATTTTTCTCCATACCAAATTTTGAGTTCTATAACATATCTTTTGTCATTATAAGTTATGACCAAATCCATTTTTCGGTCTTCAGCGGTAACATTTTCTTTAAATAAAAATCCCTTCCCGTTAATGATTGGACGTAAAAATGACATCAATAATAATCGCCCGTTTTTTTCTAAAAATTTATTATCTTTGGAAGAATTATGCTCCTTCATAAATAGCTGAAATTTTTTTAAAATAGTTAAAACATCCAATTTACCGTTCTTTATAAATCTTGCTGAAGTATATTTCTCTCCGGGAGATGTTCTCGCTTTAGAAAGCAAATAATTTAAAATTCTGAACTCATATATTTTATTACTGATATCACATTGTCCATCAATGTTTTGTGAAAGAATACCATAAGTTTTACCTTTAATAATTACCGGATCTCCTAAATCAAAAGGAAAAATTTCACCTTCAATAACTATTCTCTCGGTTACTTTTCTCAAATCGGAATTGTTTTCCAAATTTTTATACATATCATCAAAATTGGTCGTTGTATAGCCAAGATTAATAATATATTTATATGCATTTTCCACATCATCAACAGTCCACGGCCGTTTATTTTCTCGTAAAATATTTTCATCGATAATCTTCCCCATTTGACTGATAAGAAAAGGATTACCGTTTGTATAATAAAAAATTCTTTGAGCTATTTCGGAAATATTCATCAGGAAATTATGTTCATCAGCATAATCTTTTAGCATCGGAATAATTTCATCAACAGAAAACGCAAAATCAATTTCTAAATTCTCGGCAATATTCCACGGACTATTTAATTTTCTTTCCGCATCCGGACGTAATTTCAATTTTAAAGATTTTACATCGTGAACCCCGAGAAGAATAACCGAATGAAAAGTAAGATCGTTTTCACTTTTCATCGCAAGATATTTATCTCTTAAAATTGCGAGAAAACTTATAAATACTTGATTATTACTGGCTTTATCGACTTCATCAATTATTAAGACAACTTTCTTTTTTACTGAAGAAATCCACGTTGCAACAAATCTAGATAACTCTTTAAAACTGTGAATGTTTCCGGCAGCTTCTTCCAGAAAATCAGCAAGTTTAGGTTGTTTAAAAAATAAACCTTTTGCAAATGTTTCTAAGACAGCCGGAGCAAATCTTTCTTCCGATTCAAAAGGGAGGTCGCCAATTCCTTCAAAACTAGTGGAAATTACCAGATAATCTTCTCGCTTTTCAAATTCTTTCTTCAAAAGATATTGCATCGTTGTTTTTCCAAATTGTCGCGGGAAATTTATAGCATAATAATATCCTTCTTCCACAAGATATTTACAGCGTGCAAATTTTTTCGAGACATCACACATATAATGTTTTTCCGGAATACACAAACCGGTTGTATTAAATCTTTTCATTATTACTCCGTTTTGATGAATTATCTTTTAATCAATTTGTAATTTTTAAATCCGCCGATATGATTTCCATTTAAAAGATTTTGCTCTAAAATTGTTAAAAAACGATATTTTAGTTTTTCGTGTTTATGAAGTTCTCTATTTGGATTAGGCTTTCCGGAATATTGCAATTTATCTTTCCAATTCATTCGAGAAATCATCTCTGTCATAACTTTAGGATGAGTTTCAGTAAAAACCGCTAATTTGTTCAAAGGACCGTAATCAAATTCCGAAGGAGTGTTTTTATACATTTCTTCAACTTTTTTATTCCCTTTATGAACCGTATCTAAAGCTTTTTTCTTGTTAATCATCAAATGTGGAGGTCTCACCCATCCATAATGAAAAATATACGCATCAACAGTCGCGACATTTAATTTATGAGTACCTTCTTTTTGGCGATAATTAATTCCGTCAAAATTAGGAATTCTTCTAAAAGATTGAGCCGATTCCCAAGAATGAATATCTTTATTATTTCTAATAATTCTAATCTCATTCGGATACCAACGATGAGAAATATGATAATGCTCGTAATCTCCCCAAAAATGACGATATTTAAAAAGAAGTCCTTCCACTTCTTTATCATCAAGTAAATCCTGACATCTTTGTTTTATAATTGGAAGATATTTTTCATGTACAACTTCATCTGCCTGAAGATAAAATAACCAATCTCCGCTACAAGCATTTTTTGCAATATCTGTTTGATGAGCATTTTCCATACCACGCGGATATTTTTCCAAATCCCATTCCGTATCGATTATTTTTATTTTAGGATCGTTTATTGCTACAATTTTTTCTCTTGTATTATCATCACTTTTTCCAACAGCAACGACAAATTCATCGCAAATCGGCAAAATTGATTTTATTGCTTCTGTAATCGGATAGTATAATTTTATTCCATTTTTAACGAACGAAAACCCGCTTATTTTCATTTATTCCTCTCATTTTCTTTTTTAACATTAAATTGCAAATTATAAAGTTCTTGGTATCTTTGGCAATTTTTTAGTAAATAATCATTTGTCCCCACATCTAAGATTTCTCCTTTATCCATAACCACAATTTTATCGCTTGAAAGGATAGTTGAAAGTCTGTGAGCAATAACTAATACTGTTCTGTTTTCCGTAATTTTGTCAATTGCAGCTTGCACTTTTTGTTCTGAATCTGTATCTAAGGAACTAGTTGCTTCATCAAAAATTATTATTTCAGGATTATTTAGAATTGATCTGGCGATACAAATTCTTTGACGTTGTCCACCCGACAAATTTGTTGCTTTTGATGATAAAACTCGCTCGTATTTCCCCGGTAGATTTGAAATAAACTCGTGAGCGTTTGCAATTTTAGCTGCTTCAATTATTTGTTCTAAAGGTATTTCTTTATCAGCACCATATTGAATATTATTTCTTATTGTATCTGAAAAGAGAATTGATTCTTGAGTTACGACTCCAAACATTTTTCTTAACGATTTTATCTCCATTTTTGTTATTGGAATTGAATCTATTAAAATCTCACCTTCATTCGGGTCAAACATTCTTAAAAGGAGATTAATTAAAGTTGTTTTTCCTGAACCTGAACTTCCGACAAAAGCTACTTTTTCACCTTTGTTTATCATTAAATTAATATTTTTTAAAACTAAATCTTTATCGTTATATGAAAAAGAGAGATTTTTAATCGCCAAATATTTATCAAAAGATTTTTTCTTAATAGGATTTGAAACCTCGAAAACCTCATTTTTTTGTTCAATAATATCATAAATCCTATTTAAAGAAACCAAGGCTTTTTTGATATTTGTATAAGCTTTTGTAATTTGTTTGAAAGGAGAAAGCATTGAAAAAGTTGTTAACAAAAACGCCATAAAACTTCCAAAAGTAAAAGAATCCTGATTGGTTAAAACAGCTTTTCCGCCGATTAGCATTATAAATGAACCGACCAAAATCGTAATAAATTCACTAAAGGGCATATTTATGGCAGAATATAATTGAGCTTTTCTCCAAAATTTAAAATACCGATTATTTAAATCATTAAATTTTTTATTCTCATAATCTTCTTTAGCAAAAATTTTTACAATCATGATATTATTTAAAATTTCTTCAATATTACTAAAAAGACTCGAAAATTGTTTTTGAATTCTTTTCGCATATTTCTTTATTTTTGCACCGAGAAAATTTAAGCCCACCGCAAAAATCGGTAATATAGCTAAACTTATAATAAATAACCGACTATTAATTAATAACGCAATTCGCACTAAAACTAAAATAGAGAAAACATCGCGAATAATATTAACGGTAGCCATAATCAATTGGGAATTAACGATTTCTACATCATTAATAATTCTTACCAAAGAATCACCTACTTTATTTTTACTGAAAAAAGCTGCCGAAAGATGAGTGTATTTGTAAAAAATCTTGTTACGTAAATCTTTAATTGTTTTACCGCGAAGGTTTATAAACATAACTTTATTAAAATAATAGGTTAAATTCTTGAGAGTAAACAAAACAATAATTGTTACCACGATAAATTTAAGCAAGACATAAGAATCTGTTGATTTCATAATGTCTTCATAATTTATCAATAATGATTTATACGTAGAAAGATCAAAAGAAATTTTATGTACCTCAAAAAAGAGATGTGTTTGGTAAATTATTGCGTGTAAAAAATCATTGGTATTTTTATACAATACCCCACCATCTTTAGGTGTAAAAACATAATCCAAAAGTGGTTTGACTAAAGTAACATTTACCCCGCTAAACAAAGCGTAAATAAAAAGACTTATTACACCTAAAAGCATATAAATCCAATTTTTAAAAGCAATTTTATATAAACTTATTAATCGATTCATTATTCCAACCTTTTTTTAATTATGACAAAAAAAATGCATTTATGTGTCAAACAAAATATCTTAATATTTTTGAGATACAAACTATTTATTTTCTAAATATTGAGAAGGATTTACCGGTTTTCCTGATTTTCTAATTTCAAAATGAATTTCCGGTTGATTCACCGCACCACTTATTCCAACCTTTCCAATCACTTG
Organism: Candidatus Cloacimonadota bacterium; assembly: GCA_027064005.1. GTDB lineage: Bacteria > Cloacimonadota > Cloacimonadia > Cloacimonadales > JAMOQM01 > JAMOQM01. The sequence goes on from JAMOQM010000051.1 coordinate 14,495, forward strand.
ACCTTTAATTACATCATCACCTTTTGAGATTAAAATACTTCCGCAATGAGCATAAATTGTTTTAAAACCGTTTAAATGATCGATAATTATTAGATTTCCCATACTATTAAACCATTCACAAAAAACAATTTTTCCATTATCAACCGCTCTAATATTTGCACCTTCATTTGAAGCAATATCAACTCCATTATTTTGAAATTTTATTTTACCTTTTTTAATCAAACCGAATTGTTTAATAATTTTACCTTTCACCGGCCACGGAAGTTTAGATGAAGAAAACTTATAAGATTTTGAAGAATTTTTACTCATTAGATGGGCAATTAACGCCGATAGCTGTTTTACTTGATTATGAAGTTGAGCAATTTCTTTTTGCGAATCCGTCATTTTGCCAAGAATCTTTTTCTTTTCGGAATTCAATTTAGAAATTTTATGAGAAAGACTAGCTATTTTTTGGCGATATTGTTTTTCTTTCAATTCTAATTTTTTATATTCATTTTTTTCTTTATTGAAATTCTTGTCATAACTTTTAATATTTATTTTTAATTTATCAATATCTATTTTTGATTTATCGACAAAAGAATTCAAAAAGAAAGTATCCTCATTTTTATAAAAATATTTATTCAAATAGAGATGATAAAATTCCTGATTAAAATTATAGGCGATTACATTCAATTGTTTCTCCGTTTTAATTTTATTCTCTAAATACTTTTCCATATTTTTCTTTGATATTTTTTTCTTCTTTAAGATTGTTTTAGCTTTTTGAAGATTTGATTGCTTAATATTAGAAATTTTCCCAAGCTGATTTTTTACTTTTTTCGCTTTCTTTTCTGTTTTTGTTTTCAAAGATTCCAATTTTTCTATTTCCGCTTTAATAATTTTTAATCTATTCTTTTTTATTGAGATGTTTTGTCCAAAAAGATTTACACTTAGAAAAAAAAAGACGATCCAAAAAAATGTAATGTTTTTTTTCAAAATTTTAAATAACTATTTATGGTAAATATTTTTAATTGCATCAATATCGACATCTTCTTTTTTATATTTGACATTAAAGAATTTCTCAAAATATTCAAAGATATAATTACTATCTATCAAAACATCCAAAATACTAGAATCAATTTCATTATTGCTTGCCATTTTTGCCAAAATTGTTAAAGTTTCCATGATTGTCTTACCTTTTTTATAAGGTCTATCCGTAGCAGTTAAGGCTTCAAAAATATCGGCGATTGCAATAATCCTAGCCGGAAAAGGAATTTGCTCTGCCGTATAGTGAAAAGGATAACCTTTACCATTCAATTTTTCATGATGTAAAGAAGCATAAATCGGGATATTTTTGTATTTTTTCGGGAAAGTTAATGAGGATAAAATATTGTAGCTGGTTTGAGCGTGTTCCTGCATTTTCCCAATTTCATCTTTAGTGAGCGTACCTTTCCTTACCGATAATTTTTCATATTCATCATCTGTTAAAATCCGATATTCTGTATCATTAGAGAAATATCTAAATTTATATATTTCCTCTAATTCTTGAACAAATTCATCGCTCATAAATTCAGCTCCGCTGTTCATTATATTAATAAAAACTTTAAATATTTCAATCTCTTTCACTATTTTATCAAATTTTTTTAAAGGTTCATTTTTCAGTTCAGCAATTTCTTTATCCTTTTTCACAATATTGATAATTAAGTTACACCTTTCTTCAACAACAGAGATTCCATCAATAACCGCCTCTAACTTTGTTGATTTATCCATAATAAATTCCGGAGTAATTATTTTCCCAAAATCATGCATTAAAGCAGCTAATCGAATTTCTTGAATTTCATCTTGAGAAAATGTTTTATTTGGGAAAATCTTTTTATCATTTTGAATAACGTTCACTAATTCTTTGGAAATAACCCCAACTCTTTGGATATGAGCACCGGTATATTTTGATTTCCGGTCAATAGCCTGAGCAATAGATGAAACAAATTGAAGAATAAGACTTTCCAACCCTTTAATTAATTGGCGGTTGTTTAAAGCAATTCCAGCTAAAGAAGCCAATGAGTTTATGACATGAATATCTTCATTGGAAAAAACATCAATTTCGCCATTTTCATTTATTGGATTTATCAATTGAATTACACCAATTACATCATTTTCATGACTTTTTAGCGGTAAAGCCAATACCGATTTCGTTCTATAATTATTTTTTTTATCGTATCGTTTTGTTCCGGTAGTTACAAATTGAGTTTGTTTATAAATATCATCATAACACTTAATTTCTCCGGTATGAGCAACATAAGCAGCTTGAGTCTTCATCAAAGGAGAAGAATTCTCGTCAAATAAAGGAATTGGCATCCAATTCAAATTTCCTTTCAAACGAGAAAGATTGATCTCTAAAGTTTTGTTATAGACAACTTCAAAATTCAAATATTTTTTATTCTCAGAAAGCGTATAAATTGTTGCTCCATCAGCATTTGTAAAAAATAATGATTCCTGAAGAATCATATCAAAAATATCATCCAATTCTTTTTTTGAGGAAAGTGAAAGTCCAATTTCAGTCAATCTATCAATATGTTTAAATTGTCGTTTTGAAAAAGTATTTATTTCTTTGACTACATTATTTAGCATCAGATTCAGTTTTTTATTACTACTCAGATTAATCATTTTTTTCTCCATTATAAAATTTCTTTATCTCAAAAAAAATCTTAATTATTATTTTTTTTACAGCCTTTATGTCAAACAAATTATATCCTGTGATTAATAGATAGAGAACCTTTTCCTGAATATAATTTTTGATATTATACTTTTTTACTTAGATATTTTCACCTTTCCCTGAAAAATAAATTTACATATCTTATTCTAAAATAAAATTTAGTTTAGTTTTCAAAAATTTGTAACGATAGAGAATTAGGAGTAAAAATGAATTACAATGATACTGATTTTATTAAAGATGTTTCCGAATTAACAAAAATTAAATTTGTCGGAACTGATAAAGATGCTCCGAAAAAACGTAAAAATAAAAGGAATCAACATCCCAAAAAAGAAAAGAAAGAATCATTTGCTTCTGAATTAGAAGAAGACTTAAATAAAGAAACCGGCGAAAAAAATAATCTAAATATCGGAATTAAAGTTCTTGAAAAAAGAAATTCGGAACTATCGGCATTATCGGATATGATTAGGAATGAAAATTATGACGAAAATTTGATTCAAAGGAAAATCTTAAAAAGTGATAGAGATTTATACGAAATAAGTTCCGATTCACCGTTATTACCTAATGAAAAAGATTTAGAAAAAGATGACTTGGAAAAATTACAGCAATTAGATAGATATTACGCACGTTATGAAAAGCTTACAAATGAACAAAAAGAAACAATTATTAAAGAAGATTTTGACCTATTAAATAAACTATTCTCCGAAAAAAACACAATTTTAGCAAAAATACAAACCCTACAAAATACAATCAATTACGAAAAAATTGCCCACTCTGAAGAAAAAAAAATTAAAGCAAACATCATCCTTTCCGATATTCATAATAGGATGAACGGAGTTATTCAAATCGAAGACGAAAATAACTCCAGATTATGTTCTTTAAAAAATGAAATGAAAGTTGCTCTGGGAAAAATCCATAAAGGTTCCCAAATGATTGCTAAGTACGGCAATAAACATATTTCATCTCATTTTATAGATAAAAAAACATAGATTTTTTTAAAAGGCAAGGATGCCGAATTTTTCAAGGAGGAAAAATGTCATTGAATGTTCATAATAATATGAGCGCACAAATCGCTTCGTATTATCTTCAGAAAAACTACAACAGCATGGGAAAATCCATCGAACATTTATCTTCAGGATTAAGAATTAACAACGCCGGTGATGATCCTCAAGGAAAAGCCTTAAGCGAAATGTTAAAAAGTAGAGCAAATGTTTTAGATAAAGGCATAACAAATATCCAAATGGCAATTTCAGTTTCACAAACAGCAGAAGGTTCTTTAAGTATAATTGATGAAAAACTAATCCGAATGAAAGAACTCGCAGAACAATCAGCAACCGGAACTTATAACAATACTCAGCGATTAATGTTAAATTCAGAATTCAATGAAATGGCTGCTGAAATCGATAGAATCGCCAATAGCACAAATTTATCCGGATTAAAATTATTGGATGGTAATATTTCAACTTCAACAAAATATACTGCAAATAACGGTTGGTACAAAGCTGATTCCGATTCTTATTCGACCGGAGATTCAAAAGATGTTTATGCCCATTTTACTAAAAACGAAAAATTAAAAGTACATTTCGGACAAACAAACAGCAGTGCCGAAGATTACTACTATATTCATTTAAAAGATATGACAACAAATGGCTTGTTTCACGATTTTATTGATCCAACTGATTCAACCAAAAATACAATTTCAAAAGTCATGGCAATTTCTTCATCAGCTTCAGCTCAATTAGCTCTTGAACAAATTAATTCTGCCATGGTTTATAAGGAAGAAGAGCGTTCCCATTTGGGAGCAATTCAAAATCGTTTAGAAACTTCGTTAAATCATTTAGAAATAACTAAAGAACAAGTCGAAAGAACCGACTCTATATTATCGGATGTAGATGTGGCGACAGAAATGTCGAATTTCACAAAATTCCAAGTTCTTACTCAAAGTGCAACGTCGATGTTGGCTCAGGCAAACGCCCTGCCACAGATGGTTTTAAAACTTTTAGCTTAAGAATTATTTAGACCTTTATACAAGAACATACACGTGCATAGCCAAAAATTAGGTTAGAAGGCTCTCGTATTATTCATAATTAATACAAAAAATAAATGCAAGGATGCATAAAAAAAACAATTCAGGGAGGATATTATGTCTTTAGTAATTAACCATAACCTTATGTCTATGAACACTGCGAGAAATTTAAACAATTCGTATAATAGTTTGGCAAAATCCGTACAAAGATTATCTACAGGTATGAGAATCAATTCTGCTGCCGATGATGCCGCCGGATTGGCTATTAGAGAAGGAATGAGATCTGATATTTCAGCACTGAATCAAGGTGTAAGAAATGCTCAAGATGGTATTTCGATGATTCAAACTGCAGAAGGAGCTCTCGGGGTAGTTGATGAAAAACTAATTCGTATGAAAGAGTTGGCAGAACAAGCTGCAACCGGTACTTATACAAACGCTCAAAGATTAATCATTCATTCGGAATTTTCTGCAATGGCTGCAGAAATAGACAGAATCGCAACTTCCACAGATTTCAACGGTGTAAAATTATTGGACGGTAACGTTTCCGTAGCCGGAAATGGTGGTCAATGGACAGCCAATAATACATGGAGTGCAACAGAAGGATTGTGGACAAATAGTAGCGGATGGAAAGAAGTTACCGGCAATGCAACCAATGGCAATATTACAGGTGGAGTGAAAATTCACTTTGGTGCCGGAAATAATCGTGCCGAAGATTATTACTTTGTTCGTTTAGGAGATATGAGAACGACTTCATTATTCGCAAGTAGCGGAACAACTGTCAGCTCAGCAACTAGTGCAGCCAATACAATTGCGGTATCAACACAACATGCAGCTCAAATAGCTCTTGAACAATTGAATACAGCAATGACAAGAAAAGAAAACATGCGAGCATCACTTGGTGCTGTTCAAAATCGTCTTGAAAACACTATTTCGAACATTTCAATTCAGTCTGAGAATTTACAAGCTTCCGAGTCTCGTATTTCTGATGTTGATGTAGCAACAGAAATGACGAATTTCACAAGAAATCAAGTATTGACTCAATCAGCTGTAGCAATGCTTTCCCAAGCAAACTCATTACCTCAAATGGCATTGAGATTACTCGGATAAATTAGAAAAACAGCATTTAATTATACAGGGGAATAAAAAATTCCCCTTTTTAATATAAACAATTTAACAATTATGAAAACGAATACTACGAAAGTCAGTATGTTATAATTTTATGACGTGTAGGTTAGTTCCTCATTTTTTTGGTTCGGTAAAATAGTCTGGTAAAACAATAGAAATGCTGAGATGATAAATTAAGGATTAGTCCTTAACTTGGCAAGGATGCCACTAACCGATCAAGGAGGAATTATGTCACTCGTAATAAACCACAATATGATGGCCATGAATTCAGCAAGAAACTTAAACAAGTCTTATAACAGTTTGTCTAGGTCAGTTCAACGCTTATCAACAGGAATGAGAATCAATTCGGCAGCAGATGATGCAGCAGGATTGGCAATTCGTGAAGGTATGCGTTCGGATATCGCGTCATTGAATCAAGGTGTAAGAAATGCTCAAGACGGTATTTCATTGATTCAGACGGCAGAAGGTGCACTCGGTGTTGTTGATGAAAAACTCATTCGTATGAAAGAGTTGGCTGAACAAGCAGCAACCGGTACCTATACTAATGCTCAGAGATTAATTATCCATTCTGAATTTTCTGCAATGGCTGCAGAAATTGACAGAATCGCAACTTCAACGGATTTTAACGGTGTTAAGTTGTTAAACGGTAATGTTTCCGTAGCAGGTAGTGGAGGTAGTTGGACAACCAACAATACATGGAGTGCAACTGAAGGAATGTGGACAAATAGCAGCGGATGGAAAGAAGCTAACGGTACTGCAGCCAATGGAAACATAAAAGGTGGAGTAAAAATTCACTTTGGAGCAGGAAATAACCGTGCAGAAGATTACTATTTCGTAAGAATTGGCGATATGAGAACAACATCATTATTTGCAGCAACCGGAACAGCTGTTAGTTCGGCAACTTCAGCGGCAAATACAATTGCAGTTTCAACTCAACATGCAGCTCAAATGGCTCTTGAACAATTGAATACGGCAATGACAAGAAAAGAGAACATGCGTGCTTCTCTCGGTGCTGTTCAAAATCGTCTTGAAAACACTATTTCAAACATTTCGATTCAGTCTGAAAATTTACAAGCTTCCGAGTCTCGTATTTCTGATGTTGATGTAGCAACAGAAATGACGAATTTCACAAGGAATCAAGTATTGACTCAGTCTGCTGTAGCAATGCTTTCACAAGCAAACTCGTTACCACAAATGGCACTTAGACTTATCGGATAGTTAGGTTCGGAAGAGATAGCACTATCACAGTAAAATTTCTCAAAAGGAGAAACTCTTTTGAACATTTTGGAAACACTCTGTAAAAAGTCTATTGACAAAAAACTATTCGGCGAGTAAATTAAGATAAAGAAAACGAAGTAAATGTGATCTTGGCAAATCTACTGTGGCAATGTCATAGGGAACTATGATGTTGAGAGTGCTAGGCTAACCGAACCAGATGGGTAGGTACAAATCTGCCCATCATTTTTAAATATGCACAAAAAATGTTCTAATGTTTTTATATTAGTTTTTTCTTAAATAAATGTATTTTATCGTAAACGACAAAACCATTTCGAGAAAAAGCTTTAATCATAGGATTGTTGCAAAAATCTGTTTCAGCAATAATCCTTTTTTTATTTTTTAACTTTTCAATTGAATGTAGTATTAGTTCGTCGATAAATCTATTTCCTCTCATTTTAGGAATAATCCCGATATAACTTATTGAACCGGTGTCTTTATTTTCTATTTGAGAAATTATTAAGCCCACCAATTTATTTTTCCAAAAAGCCAATTCCCATAAATTTGGAATAAAATTTTGAGATTTCAACTCTTTAAAATACTCTATTGAAGATTTTTTTGAGCCATATTTTTTATGATATTCAATATCTTCATTATCCAAGGAATTTGAACTAATTTTTCGGAGGGTCCGGATAAAAGTTTCTTCTCCAACAAGATTAATGGATTTAAAATCAAAATTTTCAAAATCACTTTTTTGTCTTGTTTCTAAAATTAATTTCAATTTAGTTTGAGTTTTTTTGAAATTAGAAGCTTCTAAAATTTCCATAATATTTTCAAAGAAAGGAGTATTACTTTCAGAAAAATAAAATTCTATTTCACTAAATTTATTTTTGCTTAAAATATTATTAATAGCTTTCATTAAAAAAAACAACCCGTAAAGCTTTAAAAATTTCTTATCGATTGAAGCAAAATTATAAATTAAAGCGATTTTATCGTTTTCCGGTTCAACACAAAAAATCAATCCTAGAATCGGTTTATTTTCTAAATAAAATGTTAAGATTAAATCATTTTGGGTATAAGATTTATCAATCAAATAATTTATTTCACTTTTAGATATCACTTTCGCTAAAAAAAGATAATCTTTAATTTGACCTGTTTTAATCAGAGAATTTTCCAAAATATTACCTCATATTCAAAATTATTTGGTTTCCATATTTACACATTAAATCAAACTATTTTGTGATTTCATCTGTCAAATAAATTTTCTATAATCTTACAGATAATGACAACGAAGACAGTTCAAAAAGAAATAGTTTATTAAATATATTGACGAGGAATTGCCAAATTGAAAAAATAAATTAGTCTTGACGTATTTATAATACCAAAGTCAATTCAAAAAAATATTTGGAGTTAATTATGGTTCAGGAAATCTTTAAAGCTTTCAGCAACGCAGTAAAATTAATCACTGAATTTACCTCTGACAAAAACAATATTCAAAAGACATTAGATATATCATTTGAAATTGCCGAAGCATTTAAGCGTGGCAATAAAGTTTTAGTTTGTGGAAATGGTGGAAGCATGGCAGATGCTGATCATTTCGCTGAAGAATTTACCGGTCGTTTTAGATCAAATAGAGAAGCATTACCGGTTATTTCTTTATCAAATTCCTCCCATTTAAGTTGCGTCTCAAATGACTTTGGTTTCAAATATGTTTTCGCACGAGAAATTGAAGCTTTCGGAAAACCGGGCGACATTTTAATCGGATTATCAACAAGCGGGAATTCTGAAAATATTGTTTTAGCACTTAGAAAAGCACAAAAAATGGGATTAAAAACGATAGGATTATTAGGGAAAAACGGTGGAGAAGCGAGACATTTTTCTGATATGGGATTTATTATCCAAGGAGAAACATCCGATAGAATCCAAGAGGTTCACATGACAATTCTTCATATAATAATTGAAGGTGTTGAGAGAATTTTGTTCCCTGAACTTTATCCTGTAAAAAATCAAGAGGTTGAGTAATGCAAAAAATAGCGGCAATTGATATAGGTTCCTATCAAATAAAAATACTTTTTGGTGAAAAAACGAAAGAAGGTGAATTTGTCGGACACGCATATTCTTTTGCATATCCGGCTTTTAGTGATTTAGACCCTCTTAAAGAAAAAATAATTTACGATTCTTTTTATGAGAAGAATCAGCATTTCATTATCGAAATATTAAAAATGATTAAAGATAAATATCTGAAAAATAGCAAAAATATTGCCTCCTTTAATTCCAAATTTGGAAAAATCTTTGTTGAAGTTATTGAGACTGAAAGTAAAAAGAAACTAAAATTAAAAGGCGATATTTATTCCGAAAAATTAATGAGTGAAAACTGTTATGCCGCTTCAAAAATAATCGGTTATAACAAAGTTACTAAAAAAGGTGAGATGTTAATTTATTCTTATCAAATAGATCAATTTAGACAATTTCAATCAATTTTAGAAGACAGTGAAATAAAGATTGATGAGATAGATTTCGATTCCTTAAGTCTGGTTAATTTTTTAGAAAACTATTTTACTATAAATGATAATGCTTTGGTTATTGATTGCAGTGCAAGTAAAACTACCTTTATTTATTATAGCCAAAAAAGATTAAAATACATCGATGTTCAAGATTTTAAAAGTGATGATATTTTTTATCGAATGAGTCTTAGAACAGGAGAAAAATTCCACAAGTTAAAACAATTTTTATTTAGTGATAACAATCCTTATGATAAGATAGTTGAATTGGATACTCAAGATCTTTTATCTCCATATATCAGAAGAATTCAAGCCTATCTTAGAAAGTTAAACATAAAACAAGAATTTAAGATATATTTAACCGGCGGATCAATTTTAATCCCGGATTTTGTAACTCATTTACAATCTGTCCTTGAAAAAGATGTTGATATCTTATATCCCGGCAGAGTTTTACCTTATGTTACATTTCACCAACCTGAGCAATTATTTGCCAATGTATCAGGATTATTAATGAGGAAATTATGAGTAGATATTCATTAGATTTAAACGAGAAAAAATCATCTTCAAAAACAAATTTATACATTTTTATAGGAGTTTTTGTTGTTTCATTAATATTAATTTTTTCTATAGGTTATTTATTGAAGCATAAAAAAACACAAATTACACCTAAAAAGACAATCACAAAAGTAGCAAAAAAATCATCGCAAAAACAACAAAACGCACCGAAAGTTAAATCAAACAAAATAGAAAAAAAAGCGAAAAAAATATCTAAAAAGAAAATAGAAAAACCGGTAAAAAAACATCCGAAGAAGATTGTAAAAAAAACAAAATTAAAACCGAAAAAATATCTGAAAAAAAATAGAAAGACATATACAAAGAAAAAAAATGTAAATAATATCTTATTCAAGAATGACTTAAATGGAGCTAAAATTTCAGGTGTTGCGTTGGCAAAAGGTATTTCACCAACTGTATTTATCAAACAAAATGGTTCGACAAAAACATATCATATTGGCGATAAATTTGAAAATTATACCATTAAAGAAATTCATCGAACCTATATTTTAGTTGTTAACGGAGCTAAGGTTGTTCATCTAAATTATCTTCAATAGAATGAAATTTTATTTTACTTTATTTTTTCTGACATTTTCATTAATAATTTTTGGAGCTGAATCACATCTAACCGATATCAGATTTGGCTCTTATAATAATAAAGAATTAATTTTAGCAAAAAACAAAAATGCCAACAAAACACGCTTCATTTTTGAATCTGATAAAAAATTAGTTTATGTTACAAAATTCGAAAACAACAAGTTTTTTATAGAAATTTCAAATTGCCAACGAAATCCCAAATCCGGCAAATATAAGATTAATAACGGCTTAGTTTCAGAGCTTTTATTTAACAATATAAAAAACAATATTTCCATCATAATTAAATTTGAAGGAACTTATCGGAAATCAAAAATTTTCTCAGTAAAAAATCCCAATAGATTAATCCTTGATTTATACGGAACACCCAACCTTAAGTTAAAAAAAGAGCCGATCTTAAAACCAAAATCAACTTCTCAAAAAAAAAACAATAAGACAATTTCCTTTAAAAATTCTGAAAAGTTATACCTAAATTTAAACGATGTTCCAATTAGAAATATTATCAAATTCTTCTCGGATTCCTGTAAAGATGATATTATTGCCGATAATTCCGTACGGGGAAAAGCAAGTTTAAGCATAAAAAATCAGACTTTAAAAACCGCCTTTGATTTGTTTCTTATTTCTGAAAATCTTGAACTTATCAATCGTGAAGGAATTTTTTTGGTTAAGAAATTTAATTCGGAAGTAAAAGAAAACTCGGGAAATTCAATCTTAATAAAATATGCAAATCCTCAAAATATTTGCAAAATTCTCAATAATAAATTTGGAACAAATGATTTTTTGACTGATGACTTAAATCACAGCATTATCATTCCTGAAAACATCGACACGCAAAAAATTGCTGATCTGATAAAAAAATACGATAGATTGATTTCCCGAAAAGTTAACTTTATTTCCGGATTTATTTCAGTAAAAGATTTGGCAAAAATTTCTTTAAATAATGAAAAGAAATACGCTCTTTTAGATAAAAATAAAACGCCGTTAATTCGATATCAAAGTAAAATATCCCAAAATTTATATTCTTCCATCACAAATAAAATTGATTTTTCAAAAAATAAATTTATTAATTCCGGATTTATTTTCCCACATAAAATTTCGATTAAAAGCGGTCCTGAAATAGCAATAAAATACTTCGGTGAAAATGACATTTTTTCATCATTAAAAATAAATTGGAATATCCTAACCAAAAAATATTCTAAAGTTGTTCAAGATAAAATTTATATAGAAAATCCTGATAATAAAAATATTCTCATTTGGAACAACTCATTTACAAAAAATCTTAAATTTGACAATTGGAATTTTGACAATATTTCCTATCTAAAAGCAAAAAAAATGATTCCTGTTATTCTAATAGAATTTGAAAAAACTGAGAGGTAAAATTGGAAATAATAGACTTCTTTTCAGAAAAATGTATTGTAAAATTAGATACTGAAGACAAGTTTGAATCTTTAAAAATTTTGGTTAATTTACTTTCAAAAAGCGACAAAGTAACTAATCAAAAGGCATTAGAAAAAGCAATTATCGATCGGGAAAATTTGATGAGTACCGGAATTGGATACGGAATTGCCATTCCTCACGCTCGTGAGAAATCAGTAAAAGATTTTATTATTGCTTTAGGAATTCACAAAAATGGTATTTCCTATGAATCGATTGATGATAAACCTGTTCATCTAATTTTTATGATTGCATCACCGGAAAACAAAAATCGCGAATACATTATAATTATGTCTAAATTGAGTGTTATTTTGAAAGATACTGAATTACGAGAAAAGATTTTAGCTTCTGATTCCGAAAAAGAGATTTACCAAATTATTAGAAATAAATTAGCAACTTCAGAATAAACTAATTGATGTGGTAAATTCGAACTTCTCCTTGATTATCCCCTAAATATATTCTATTATTTTTTGACAAAACGCAATTTTGCTCGGTTCCTATTTGCAGATTATCAATTGAAGACATTAAAGAGTTGCTGATATCTACAACATTTAAGCCACTATTTGCGGTTGCAATATACAATTTCCCATCCTTATAAGAAAGATTTCGAACTTGGTCAAAAAAGGTTAATCTGTCTTTCTGAACTAATGTGTCATTTTCAATGTCGTATTTAATTAACTCATTTCCTGAACCGGTATAAATTTCATTATTAACAAAAATTACATCAAAAACATTTTCGGAAAAAATCGAATTTTCAAGCGATAAAGTATTATTTTCAATTTTATATAAATGCAAACCGGAATTTGTTCCACAAATTATTTCATTGCTTGAGATGAATTTTGCACATAAGAAAATTTCTCCGGCAAAAGATTTTTCATCAAGAAGTGAAGGTGAATAATTATTGCTGACATCAAATAATTTTACTCCTCCGGAACCATCGGCAATTACAACTTCATTATCATATCTGTCCAAATAAAAAGCGTTACTCGTTTGATAATGGGATAATTCTTCGGGGAATATAAAATTGTCTAAACTAATAACTCTCAAACCGCCGGTATCGTCAGCAACATAAACAATGTCATCTTTTTTATTTAAGGAATAAGCAGTGTCAAAAGTATTCAAAGTGCAGACAAATTCAGGATAATCAATATCAAAAATATCATAGATTTGCACTCCGTTTTGTCCGTCGGCAATATAAAGTAAATCTCCGTAAATTTTTAAATCGTAAACAACGCCTGCAGTTTTTATTGTAGAATGTAAAGAATAGGTTTCTGAATCGTCAGGATTTGAATTTGGTCCGGTTTGATAAAAATTACAACCAATGACCAATAAGAATAATCCCGCGAGTAATGATTTTCTCATTGCAATCTCCTTCATTTAGAAAAATCAGGGATTATTTTCATCATTAAAAATAATCCCTGAAAAATTTCCTTATTTTTTACTTAAATGAATAATAAATGCATATTCAAAAGCAATATCTTTATAAAAACTATATCTTCCTGATGCACCGGCATGTCCGGCATTCATATCCATCTGAAGTAAAATCTTTGATTTTCCAAGGTTATTTTCCTGTAATTTCGCTGTCCATTTTAAAGGTTCCCAATACCCAACCCGAGTATCATTGAAACTTGTTGTAATTAAAATATTTGGATATTTTTGCTTCTTAACATTATCATAAGGTGAATAAGATTTTATATAGTCAAAATACTTCTTTATTTTTGGATTTCCCCATTCGTCATATTCTCCGGCTGTTAAAGGCAAAGATTCGTCTAACATGGTATTTAAAACATCTACAAAAGGAACTTCCGCCAAAATTCCTTTAAATAAATCCGGCCTCATATTAGCGATAGCTCCCATCACCATTCCGCCGGCACTTCCACCTTCTGCAAAAAGCAAATTTGCATTGGTATATTTTTCATGAATAAGAAATTCCGCACAGTTTATGAAATCATTAAAAGTATTTTTCCTGTTGAGCATTTTCCCTTGATCATGCCAATATTTTCCCATCTCTCCCCCACCTCTAATGCTGGCATCCGCCCAAATAAAACCGCGATCCATTAAAGCTAATCTTGATGATGAAAAATAAGGATCTTCGCAATCTCCGTAAGAACCGTAAGCATATAGAAGCAAAGGGTTTTTACCGTCCAACTTTATTCCTTTTTTATAAACCAATTTGATAGGAATTTTTACACCGTCTTTTGTTGGTGCGTAAATACATTTTTCAACATAATTTTTAGGATTGTAATTGTTAACTTTATCCTTTTTCAAAAGTTTAATTTTCTTTGTCTTCATATTTATTAGGCAAATTTTTTCAGGATTAAGATAAGTCTCGTAACTAAATCTAAAATTTTGCGTATCATAATCATAATTTGATCCTTGAGAAATTGAATAGAGTTTTTCTTTTATTGGAATAAAATATTTTTCCTTTGTCTTTAAATTCATGATTCGGATTTTTTGCATTCCATTTTCTCGAATTGAAAAGACAAAAAAGTCTTTGAACAAACTAAAATCATTCAAAATAACATTTTTTTGAGAAGGGAAAATAGTCTCGTATTTATGATTTTTTAAATCGACTACTTTTAGCAATTTATAATCAGGTGCGTTCTCATTTGTTTTGATAAAGAAATTATTTTCATGATGGTCAATAACATAATCGACTTTATCTTTTTGTTTTTGGAAAAGCGTAAATTCTTCTTCAGGATGATTAATATTTAGATAATAACACTTTGAAGTTAGTTTGCCGGAATCTCCCAAAATAATATATTTTTTGTCCGATGTTTTAAATATCCAAATTACAAATTTGTCATTATTTTCAGAAAAAATTTGTTTCGAGTTTCCATCTTTATACAGATATAATTTATCACTTCTAAATTGATCATTTACAGTAACATAATAAAATGATTTATTGTCGTTCAGCCAAACAAAATCATCAACAGCTTTTGCTTTTTCTTCTATTTTACCGGTGTTTAAATCTTTAATATAAAGAGTATATCTTTCATTTCCTTTGGTATCGACAGTGAAAGCCAATTTGTTTTGATCGGGACTAATTTTATAAAATCCAACTTCGTAAAATTTATATTTTTTTGACTCTTCATTCGGGTTAAAAAGTTCTTCCGGCTTTGCGTCAAGTGACTTAAATTTTCTATAGTAAATATAGTATTGAAGACCTTTAACACTTTCGAAGTAATAATAATAATCACCTCGTTTAACAGGATAAGAAAGATCATTCTCCTGAATATGAGAAAGGGATTCTTGATAAATTGAATCTTGCAAAGATGTTAAAGATTCTAATGTTTTGGCAGTAAAATTATTCTCGGCATTGATGAATTTTAGCACTTCCGGATTTTCTTTATTTTTCATCCAATGATAGTCATCATAAAATTCTTTTCCATTATTTTTGAAAATAAATCTTTTTTTAGTAGCTTTTGGATAATTTGGTAAGGCATTAAGCAGTGAGCTTAATAGTAGCGCATAAATAGTTAGTTTTAACAGTCTCATTTTTCCTCTTTTCTCATTATTATGAATAATTTAGATATAATTATTCTAATTTCTTGTTTCTGATATAGAGGAATCGCGTCAATAATAAATAATGTTAAAAGCGTTTTCTATTTGTTTCAATTTTGAAGTTGGTCTTTTTTTTATTAGAAATGGAGAGATTAAGCATTTTTGTTCCGGGAGTATAATCGACAAATGATATTTTATCCAGAGTTGTTATTTTGTTCAAAATCCTAGAAATTTTATCAACCGATTCAATAACAGATTCAAAATATTTTGCATTTTTTCCCATAAAATAGCTTTCATCTTTAATTTTTAGAAGTTCCATTGTACCTTTAATTACCATCAAAGGTTGATTTATCTCATGATTTGTCGAGATAGCTAAAGCAAGAGCAGTATTCCTTTTTTCTGAAATAAGTAATTCTTTTTGCATTTCTTGTAATTTTTGGTAAGCGTCATTTAATTCGTCATATGCTTTTTTCAAAGTTGAGTGTTTAAGTAAATTTATCTCTTTTTGATTATCTTCTAAGATTGAGCAATGTTTGGATTGAATAGACTCAACTAACCGCATTTTTTTCACATTATAGATATATTTATAAATAGCGTTATATTTTTTCAAATATTTTAATGAATTTTGTAAGTCGTCATTATTTTCGTAAATTTTTGACACTTCAAAATAAATTTCCAATAAGTCTTCATAAGATTTTATTTTAAGAACAATTTCTATAGATTTGAAATAATATTCTAAAGATTTTTCCCAATGCCCTTTTACCTTTTCTAATCTGCCAAAATTATGGTAAAAATAAATTTTATCGCTTAAATATTCATCATCAAGATAATATTTCTCGGCTTCTAATAAACTTTCTTCAGCTTTTTCAATGTTATCCACAGAAAGATACGCTTCACTAATGTTTAATAAAACTGCCCCAACATTTCTGTCATTATTACAAGCAATAAAATAATCTTTTGCTTTTAAAAAATATTTTAGACAAGTACTATCTTTAGTTTTTAAATATATTGTCCCCAAGTTATTATAAATCATTCCGATTTCTTTAGCTTCTCCTAAATCTTCATAAATTGCCAATGCTAAAAAATAAAAATCTTCCGCTTGTTTAAATAAATATAAGCGATTATAGGAATTCCCTAATTGTCTTAAGCTGAAAGCTTCGTTAAACTTATCATTTAGTTTTGAAAAAATGGTTTGAGCATGATAGAAATTTTCAATAGCTTTCTCAAAATTAGCTAAGGAAATATATTCTAATCCTATTTTATTATAGATTATGCCTTGAAAATTCAGATCTTGAAGTTTGATAGAAAGCGAAAGAGCTTTATTAAGCGTTTCAAAAAAAATATCTTTTTGTCCTAAATCTAAATATGATTCAGCTAATTTGATAAAAAGTTCAATTTTTTGGCGAGAATTATTCGTCAGCTGTATCTTTTCATTGATTTGAGAAATAATATTTTCCATAATAAGCCTTATTATAAT
This sequence comes from Candidatus Cloacimonadota bacterium, assembly GCA_027064005.1. Lineage (GTDB taxonomy): Bacteria > Cloacimonadota > Cloacimonadia > Cloacimonadales > JAMOQM01 > JAMOQM01. The sequence goes on from JAMOQM010000051.1 coordinate 31,609, forward strand.
TTAGATTTAATTTTTTTTTCATACGATTTTGACATTAATAATAATAAAACAATAATTCCCTTTAAATTATGTCAAAAATCAATTTAATTGAAATTATGTCAACATCTTTCTTTTCAACGTTTGAAAACCGCATATCTACGTGATATTTCAAAACATTAATACTATTCTCGAAAAAAAAATCACCTAACTTGAACTTTTATTTCTTTTTTGATTTTTCCTTAATCATATTTCTGCATATTTTTTCAACTTCTCGAAAATTAACTTTCCCGCTTCCCATCATCGGTAACTCATCAATAAGAAAAAATTCTTTAGGAATAGAAATTGGCGGTAAATTTTTTGATATTTTTTTAATAATCTTTCTTTTATTAATTTCATGAGTCGTAATAGCTGCAACAAGGTCAGCACCTTTAACCGGATTAGGAACTTCAACAACACAACAAAGGTTATCATCATCCAAAACTTTATTTATCTCGTCTTCAACCGCGGCAAGAGAAACCATTTCTCCTCCAATTTTTACAAATCTTCTCAATCGCCCTTTATGATAAAGATAACCGTCTTCATCCAAATATCCCATATCTCCGGTATCATACCAATCATTGTGAATATGCAAAGATGTTTCTTCAATATCTCCGAAATATCCCTTCATAACCAAATCACCTTTCACTAAAATTTTACCGATTCGATTAGGTGGTAAAAGCTCATCCGTTTCAATACTAATTATTTTCACCGATACGCCTTCCAAAGTTTTCCCAATACTTTCCGCTCTTTGGTTTAAAGGTGTATTGGATGAAATTACCGGACTTGTTTCCGTTGTACCATATCCTTCCAAAATATCCAAATTGTGTCGATTCTTATAATCTTCTCTGATTTGATTAGGCAATTTATCAGCTCCGGAAATTGCAACCCGAATATTTTTAAATGTATTTTCGTGAGATCTTCTTAAATATCCGTGATAAAAAGAAGGTGTGCCGACTAAAACCGAAACGGGATATTCTTCAATTGATTTTATGATTGATTTGTAGTCCAAAGGATTAACGTGAGCAACAATTGTAGAACCCATAATTATTGGTAACCAAAAAGTAACCGTTAAACCAAAAACATGAAATAAGGGTAAATTACCGAGGAAGAAATCTTCTCCCGTTAAAGGAAATGCAGGTGGAATATATTTTACGTTATGACCAATATTTTTATGAGAAAGTTGGACTATTTTGGGATCTTTTTCACTTCCACTGGTAAATAAAATATGGGCATTATCTTCCTCTTTAGTTTTTGGAAAAATACCGCACAATAATCTTTGGGGCAATTTTGATTTTGTAAATGCCAACAACTTATCTGATTTTGTAATGGTTGCAGCAATGTCCTCAATATAAATCATTCCGCTAACCGGTTTGATATTTAATTTCGCTATTAATTTTTTGCTGGTAATGATGGTTTTAAAATAACATTTATATTGGGCATACAATGAATTTTTTATAGCTCCGGTTGAATAATTTATCATTACCGGTACTTTACCTGCCATTTGAGTTGCCAAAACGGAAATGTACGCTCCGGCAGAAGTCGGAATCATTATCCCTATATTTTTCTCTTCAAATTTTTTTATTTTTTTTGAAAACAATATCGAGGCAATAAGTAATTGTGAATAGGTAGTCTCTTTTTTTGTTGAATAATCAACTACCGCAATTTTATCTTTCATCTTTAATGCTGTTTTTATAAATTCTCTATACAATATCATAAACATTACTCCTTATTTTTCGATGAGTTATAAATTTTTTCCATCCCAAATTGTCAAATATTTTACAAAAAATGAACGCAATTCATTTTAGGATTTAAAATATTCTTCTTTAAAATTGTTATTTTGTTTTGATAGAATATATCCTTTTTTATGTAAACTTTATTGATTAATAAAACCTCTACGCATCTAGCCAGAATTCTAAAAGAACACATAAATTAAGACATTTATAAAAGTAGAACAATCTGCCGGATTGTTTATTTAATTCCTCAACCTGCTAAAATCTTCTTAGAAAGTAGAGACGCTCAAATTGGGCGTCTCTACTATGTAAAAAAGTCAAGAAAAAGCTTGTATTTATATGAGCCACCTATAATTTGTAAGTTACAAAAAGACAAAAACAGATTGCGAAAGTAGAACAATTTGCCAAATTGTTTATTAAATTCTTCAACCTGTTAAAATCTTCTTAGAAAGTTGACAATCTTTTGAAAAATTTCGGGGGGATGCAAGTTCCGAATAAATATTTTGACAGATATCTTAAAAAATCTTCTTCAGAAATAATTAAAAGGGAGTTAATCATGAAGATTTCAGAATTAAGAAAATATGAGCAGATTTTAATTACGGATATTGGCAGTACAACAACCAAAGCCATTTTTATAAAAAATGAGAACGATAATTTTGTTTTTAAAGATGTTATTAATTTTCCGACAACTGTTGAAAAACCTTCAGAAGATGTCAAAATTGGAGTTTTTAATGCGATAAAGGAAATTGAAAAACAACATAATGTCCAAATTCTTAAACAAGATTCAGAGCCTGCGAATATGAGATTTAAAGACAACACTTTATATTTAACAACTAGCAGTGCGGGCGGTGGTTTACAGATATTGGTGATTGGTTTAACTTTATTTGATTCTGCCGGAACTGCGGCAAGAGCGGCTTTGGGAGCCGGTGGAATTATTCTGGAAACCTTTGCAATTGATGATAAAAGGACGATTCTTCAGCAAATGCAGATGATGAAAATTATGCGTCCTGATATTATTCTTATGAGTGGGGGAATTGATCACGGAGCAATTTCTTCCATAATTAGATTGGCGGAAATTATCAGATTATCTTCTCCCAAACCAAAATATTTTGGTAACAAAATTCCCTTTATTTTTGCAGGAAACGTGGATGTGAGAAATTTTATATCGCAAATGTTTTCTGATATTTTTGAACTCCACATTGTTCCAAATCTCCGTCCGACAATGAATACTGAAAATGTTCTTCCAACCCGGGAATTAATTCATCATCTTTTTTTAAACAATGTTATGGAACAAGCTCCCGGTTATTCCGGATTGAAGAAAATTATGACCGAAGATATTTTACCAACCCCGCTTGGAGTTATGAAAAGTCTCAATTTATTGAATAAAAAGCATCAAATTAATTCACTTGCTGTGGATATTGGAGGAGCAACGACCGATGTTTTTTCAGGTATAAACGGTGATTATTTTAGAACTGTCAGTGGAAATTACGGAATGAGTTACAGCATCTCAAACGTGATGAAAGATGCTTCTTTTGAGAATTTGGCAAAATGGATTCCTGATTCTATTAATGAGAATTATATTAGAAATTATATCTCCGATAAAATGCTATATCCGACTTTTGTTCCGAAAAATGAAAAACAAAAAATCATAGAAAATGCGATTGCCCGTGAATCAATAAAAATGTCTTTTGCACAGCATATTGAGATGAATTTTAAGAAAAATCAGATGGGATTTTTGGAAAAATTAAAACTGATCGGTCAAGATATGAATAAAATTACCGACACTTTTTATTATGAAAAATCTCAGGAAAAAAAGAAGTTACAAAAAAATGATTTCGATTTAGTGATAGGAATGGGCGGTATTTTTTCTCATATTAATTCTTCAAAACAGGCTTTGATTACGATTATTGATGGTTTCCAACCGGAAGGAATTACCGAAATTTGGATTGATAAATATTTTGCTTCTCCTCATATTGGGAAATTAGCTGAAGTTAATGAAGAAGTAGCTCTTGATTTTTTGCAAAACGATTTGATGCAAAAATTAGGATATCATATTAAACCGATATATCAAGCTTCCAAAAAAGTGAAAATTCTGATGAAAGTGATTATTAATGATGAAGAAACGCTGGAAATTTATCCAAACAAAATTCTTTATTTGAACGAAGAAGGCAATAAAATAAACTTGAAATTTTATCCCCGAAAAGGCGTATTTTTATCATCATCAAAAAAATCTTACGAATTAAATACCGATTTACCAATAATGATTGATACCAGAAAAGAATATAATTTTGATGATGAAAATAAGGCGTTGAATTTGTATTCTTCAGAAAATGAGGATGATTTGGAATCTGATTTCATCAAATTTATTTCTCATTCGGAAATTAAAAAAGGTGATTTGAATTTGGATGTTGAACTTCCTTACGATGGAGTAATTCTTGTTGAAAAAGGTCAGCAAGTTACTCCGGAAAATATTATCGGGGAAAATCTTTTTAATCCGCCGAAAATTTATATTTTAACCTTATTTAATCGCCCTCGTTTGCCTCTAACGCCTGAAAATATTCATGATTCGATTTTGGTGTCCGAAGGTGATTCCATAAAAGCCGGGCAGAAATTGGTTTTTATAAAAGATCTGACTTTTTCAGATAATTTCAAAGGCAATACTTCTACTTTTGTTTCACCGGTGAGAGGTACAATTGAGAAAATTGATTTTGATTCCGGAACAATTGTCATGAGAGAAATTCAAGATTATTCTTCAAAAATGTATAAAATAAAAATTGCGGAACGACTTGGAATTAAACCTAAATTAATCAAAAATTATACAAAACGGGAAGTTGGAGATTTTGTTTATTCCGGTGAAATTCTTGCAAAAAAAATCATTGATAACAAAACGCCGGTTATTGTCGAAGCACCTTCAACCGGGTCAATAAAAAAAATCGATCGGGAAAATGGAATTCTTTACCTTCAATATGATAAAAAACCGCACCGTAAAAATTCTTTGATTTATGGCAAAATAGAAAATGTTATCCCCAAAAAATCAGCAAGGATTTCATTTAAGGGATATGAAATTTATGGAATCATCGGATTTGGTAAAGAAGTTTCCGGAGAATTGCTTTTTCATAATAATGAATTTGATGAGCGAATTCAAGATAAAATTTTGGTTATTCCTCATAAAATTACCAAAGAAGAAATCAGGAAAATGATTGATTTTAAGGTTAAAGGCGTTATTGTTTCATCAATTAATAATTCGGATCTTATTGATTTTATTGGATTTGAAGTGGGTGTTGCTTTAACCGGAAACGAAGATTTACCTTTCAGTATCATAATCACGGAAGGTTTTGGTAATTTTAAAATGGATAAAAATTTAGAAGATTTTTATCGAAATAATGCTCAAAAATGGTGTTATCTAAATCCTCATACTCAGATTCGAGCCGGAGTAATTCGACCGAAAATTGTGATTCAGGATATCTAAAAATAGAAAAAACAACGGACAGTTTTCAGGCTGTCCGATTTAAATTGTTTCCAAAATTGAGGTGATTAAAAAAACAATAAAAATGTTAATAATATTTTATTTTACATCATTATCTTTTTGTTTTAATTTTTTCTTTCAACTCTTTTGCACCGCTGAAATCTTCCTCAAAAAGCAAAAGCCGGTCGATATATTCTTCCGCTTTTTCATAATTTCCCAATTCATAATTAATTCCGGAAGCATTAAAGAGCATATTCAAATTTGCGGGATGAAGTTCTAAATATTCTTCAATTCTTAAGCTGATTTTAGAGAATTTACCGGTTGCAAAGGAAGCAGAGTTTAATCCAAAAAGAGCATTTAAATTTTCAGGATTTTTCAGCAGAATTTTATTAAAGATTTCCATCGATTCATCAATGAGATTTCGAGATTGCAAGCACAAAGCTTTTCCGTATAAAGCGGATTCATTCTCAGAATTATTTCTTAAAATATAATCAAATTGTTTTTCTGCCGATTCAGTATCACCGATTACCAAATAATAAGTTCCCAATCCAATGAGAGCTTCGGTAAAATCTTTATCGATATTTATCGCTTCTTCAAAAGAAGATTTTGCTTTATCAAAAGCTTGAGTTTTAAGATAAAGCCTTCCTTTTTGAGTAAGAATTTCGCAAATTAATAAGTCATTATTTATAGAATCAAGCGGAATATTTTCCAATAAACTTAAAGATTCTGCAATTGATTTTTCTTTTTCCAAAGCAATAGATTTAAGCCAAACAGTTTCCAAATCATCAAAAATCATATCACAAAAAACTTCCATTGATTCCCAATTTTCATTTTGCCAAAAATAATAAATCAGGTCTTTAATATTTTCAGGATTATTGGGATCGTCTTCAATTTTATCTCTTAATTCCGATTCGGTTTGATTTATTTTTCGTCGCAAAGATTTTTTTTGAGGTTGAGAGTTATCAAGATGAATTTCACTTTGATGATAAGATTGGCGTTCAATTTTTTCTTCTTTATAAATTAAAGCATCGTGGGCAATTTTTATATCCAAATGTTTGATTTTCATTACTTTAATAATTTCGAGCCAAGTTAATTCATCATTATTAATGTCTTCCAATTCTGAAATTTTTGGAAGGTTAGATTTTAGAATTGCAAACGCTGTATAATTTTGAGGAATATTTATCTTTGTTTCAACTCCGACTGAGGAATAAGTTAATTGCAAAGCTGTGATTTTTAGAGTTTGATTTTGCTCAAAACGATAATGAGAAGTTAAGTTTTGCGGATCCCAAATATTAGCTTTAGAAATTAACGGAAGCAAGAGCCCGATATTTTCATCATAAGTAAAATGATTTGTTAAAAATGCCGGGAACATCGGAGAAAGAATCCAATCACCATCAATAAAGATGAGTTTTTCATTGTTAGATAATTTTACCGCTTCTAAGAAATCTGCTAAAACAGAATCTGTTTGAGGGACAACTTTTCTCGAAGAAATTTCATCTTTTGTGATAAATATCAATTCGTAGTCAAAATCATAAAGGTCGATAATTTTGTTAATATTAGATGGATTCCTAAAGATAATTGTGCCTTTTTGAGAATTGTCTTCCAGAATTTCTAATGATTTTTTCACTACTTTTTCCGCACTTGTTCCATCTTTAACAGAGATAAATTGCTCAGCTATTTTCTTTTGTTCTTCGGTCATAACCGGATTCATAAAAGAATTAAAAATAATCTGCGGTAATTTATTTATTTGCGAAAAACGTGTACCGACATTTCTAAAACGATATTCCAAATTATTTTCATTATGATTAGGATAGCGAATTTGGTCCGGACTATCAAACAAAATAACAGGTTTATCCAAAGAAATAAATTCATAAATAACGGAAGAAACATCGGTTAACAAAATGTCCGCTAATTGGAAATATGGGGTGATATCCAAATCATCAGCAAAATATGTGTTTTTATTTTCAAAAGCAATATTTCGATACATTTCTTTCCAATCTTCAGAAGATGCTCCGTGTAATTTGATTATGAGATTTATATAAGTTGGAATTAACTCTCTGATTTTATTTCCCAAATGTGGCAAAAGGCTTAATTCAGGATTAAAAGTTGGGGCGAATAAGAGAGTTTTATTATTGGGATCCAATCCGAGAGATGCTAATTTTTCCGGAATATTTTCTTTGTTTCTAAGATTATCTAATTTTGGCATTCCGGTAACTTCAATAGGTTTGAATACTTGTTTTTCAAGAATTTTTTTATGAATAGTCCCGGGCACACAAATTAAATCTGCACAATTTTCTCTTTTTGAGATGGGAGATTCGGAAAAAAACCAACCTTTGGAAATAGTTCCATGTCCCAAATTGACAATCTTTCCTAATCCTTCCACATATTGATAACTGAAGTCTGCGATGAAAGTTATATCCGGTTTATATTCATAAGGATTTGTAATCCACGTAACGGGGAAATCTATATATTTTTTGAGAGTTTCCGAACGAAGTCCCCAACCGGCGAAACTATTCTCAGACGCTTGATATTGAAAACTGCTAACCCCGATTTCGCCTAATGAATTTGTATAAATGTATTTCATCACATTCATTAAGATTGGAATGTGTAATTCGCGTTCTACAAAGAATAAGAATTTTTTACTTTGATTTTCCATTAATTTTCTTCCTTAACATCGTTTTTTAAAAGATTAAACCAGTCTGTAAGATGGGTATATTTTCCGATTGTACGATAATAATCAATATCCAAACCTTCTAAATCTTCATAAGTTTTTGCTTCTTTAAAATTAACAAAATAATTTGCAAAATGAATTGCTGAAAGCGGACCAAAATCTTTACTAATATAACTACTCGGTTCGTGATGATATAAAACAGCTTCGACAATATCATCAGGCAATCCCCAAATTCCTAATAAATAAGCCGCAACTTCGGCGTGATTTATATCCAAACTTTCTTTTTCAACTTTCCAAAGAGCGATATTTTCATGTTTGGCTTTATCTAAAATTGGGGCATAATCATCTTTAAAACTATTGAGAATTACCAATTGACCAAAATCATGCAACAATCCGCTAACATAAACGGAGTCAATGAAATCAACTCGATCTTCATATTCCATAATTTTAATTGCATTTTTGGCAACTTCTCGGGAGTGATATTCTAATTTTTTTACACTAAAATCATCAACTTGTTTGTAAGAATTATTAAAGAAAACTTCTACGTATAAAACTAAAGCTCGCAAAGTATTCATTCCCAAAAATATAGCAGCTTGGTGGGGAGTTGTAATTTCACCTTTATGAGCAAGCATTGCACTGTTGGCAATTTGCAATACTTTTGTAGTTAAAGAAATATCTTTTGCGATAAGATCACCAATTGTTTTAATCGGAACATTTGGAATTTGGAATTGACTCAACAATTTCATATAAACTTCAGGAATTATGGGAATGCTGTCCAATTTACCAATAATTTCTTGCATACCTTTTTTTTCAAGGAGAGATAAATTTCTTACCGCACTATTAACTATTTTTAGAAAAAAATCAGGGCGAAAATCTTTTTTAATAACTTGGTGGGCGACATCTATTCCTTGTAAAATAAAATCTTTATCATTTAAATCTGTGAAAAATATTCTAACAATTGTCGGATATTCGTATTTTATTTCTTTCATTAATGAAAAAGAATCCTGGTTGTTTAACATTAAATCGGCAATCACAACGTTGATATCTTTTTTAATTAATATTTGCATGATTTTGTCGTAATCATTTTCATAATAAATATCAAAATTTATATCGGCAATCTTTAATGTTTTTTTTATGTCTTTGTAAATACTCTTTTTATCTGCGATAACCAAAAAAACTAATTTCTTCATTTTAAGAAAATTCATTGCAACTCCGGATTAATCCTTGTTATTTTCCAAAATCAACGTAAGGTGAGATTTATGAAAAAGAGAAAATATCATCACCCAATTTGACTATTGGCTGATGATAAAGTTCTATTAATTGTCTGTTGTTATTTATAAGATCCAAAATATTTCATAAATTGAGCTCTTTCATATATTAGAGAATTTTCTTGTTTTGATGAACTAAGTTTTCCTCTGAAATCATTTATTGAAGTGTAATCGTTTTCTTCAGCCCATTTGCTAATATCATTAAGCATTTCTTGAATAAATTCAGGTCCTTTTTCATAAATTGCAGAAACAACTTCTACGGCTTTTGCTCCCGTTAAAATAGATTTTACAACTCCGGCACCATCGTGAATACCGTTTGTTGCAACTAAATCACATTTAACCTGATGAGACAAAATGGCAATCCATCTTAAAGTATTAAATAAATCCGAAGAATTGCTAAAGATGTTTGAAGGTTTTATTTCCAAGGTATTCAAATCAATATCCGGACTGAAAAATCTATTGAACATAACAATCCCGGCTAAATCTGTTTTAGAAAGTTTTACCACCATTTTTGCTAAAGATGAAAAATAGCTTCCAATCTTGATTGAGAAAGGTATTGTAATTTCTTTTTTAACATTTTTTACAATATCAAAATAAAGCTTTTCGACTTCTTCAGAAGAAGTATTAACATCGGTTGGCAACACAAAAACGTTTAATTCCAAAGCATCTGCTCCGGCATCTTCAATTTTTTTGGCATAATCAGTCCAACCATCTGCATTACTGCAATTTATGCTGGCAATTATAGGGATAGAGACTTCTTTTTTTGCATCTCGAATAAGATCAAGATGTTTGTTTATGTTGTGGCTTTTAGTAAAATAAGAAAGATATTCTTGACCTTCACTATAATTTGAGTCTCCTGACAATGAATCAATTTCACTTAAAATTTGTTCTTCAAATAATGATTTTAACACTACTGCCGCAGCACCATGTTTTTCTAAATTTTTAATTTTTTCAACGGAATCTACTAATCCACAACTGCCAATTATTATGGGATTTTTTAAATTCAGTCCCATATATTTTGTCGATAAATCAACCATATTTTCCTCCGAGTTATCTTCATTTACTTTAAATTTTATCTATTATTCAATTTTTTAAAAATCAAATTGAAATTAAATGGTCTTTTTAATTCGTCAAGGCAAAATATTTTAGAGGGTTAAATCAATTAAAAAATAAGGATTTGCTTCTGATAATATTGCTTTTTTCAGAGACCACAAAATGATATTTTTTGGGTTAAAACTATCATAATTTAGTTTTCTTTGTGAAATATATCTTTAGAATTTTTTATCTTAAATTTTTATTTCATCATTAAGTTTTTGTTCTACAATATTTTTTAATTTTAAAATTGAAGATGAATGTATTTGGCAAACTCTGGACTCCGAAACTTCGAGGATTTTCCCAATTTCTTTGAGAGATAACTCTTCATAATAATATAATGAAATGACTAATTTTTCTCTATCGCTCAGTTGATCAATACCTTCTAATAAAATAGCTTTTACTTTTTCTTTATGCATTTGTTTTTGAACATCGGCAGAATCATCAGATACCACATCTTTAAGAGTAAGATTTTCACCGTCGCCTTTTGAAGAAATATTTTCATCCAATGATGATAAAAACATCGGTCCTAGATTATCTGTTATTTGATTGTATTGCTCAATAGAGATATCCATTTCTTCAGCTATTTCGCTATCGGAAGGGGTTTGTCCGGTTGAATCATAAAGATATTTTATTGCTGCTTTAATTTTCTTATGCTTTTCTCTAATTGAACGAGGTACCCAGTCTGTTTTGCGTATTTCATCGACAATTGCACCTTTAATTCTCAAAGTACCAAAAGTTGAGAATTCATATCCTTTATTAATGTCAAAACGGTCGATTGCTTCTAATAATCCCACCAATCCCGCAGAATACAAATCATCTAATTCTAAAAGATTAGAGGTGTACATATTAAGTTTATTAGCTAAATAATGAACAAGAGGTAAATACTTTGAAACCAATTGCTCGTATAATTCAGGTCTTTTTGTTTTTTTATATAAAATCCATAATTTTTTTTCTTCAGGACTCATCATTTACTCCAGTTCCGGTTAAATTTTTTAAAATTTAAGCAAGTTCTTCAATTTCTTCTGTTTCCCCAATATTTTCTTTAGGAAGTTCTTTGGCAATAATTTTCCATTCAGAAGTCGAATAAGTTATTCTCCAGATAAAGAAAACAACATTCATAACAATGTAAGAAAAAATGTAAGTGATAACTCCACGAATAAAAGATTCAATAAGATCTGCTTGAAAGAAAAGGTAGTTTGAAAAAAAGGTTATAAATAGCATGATTATAGATATAGCTGTAACAAAAGCTTTAATCTGAATCTTTGCTATCATAATTTATTCCTTTTTATCTCCTTTTAGAATCATCATTGCAACATTATGTATGGAAGCTGAAGATTTTGAACGAGGTCTTTTTACTAAAATCGGTACCTGTTCTTTTACTGCTTCCTGCAAATAATGATCAAACATTATATTTCCCAGATAGTTAACTTTTTTATTCAAAAAATGTTGAACAATAAGGTTAACTTTGTTAAAGATATTTTTACCTTCTTCTTCGGTTTGAACCATATTTATCACTAAATTAATATCGGGATGAGAAATTCTATAAAACAATATTTTAATCATTGCGTAAGCATCGGTTATTGCTGTAGGTTCCGGGGTTGTAATGATAATTACTTTGTCAGAATTTACCACAAAATCTACCGAATAATCCGAGATGCCGGCACCGGTATCAATAAGAATATAATCGAATTTCTTTCTCAAATCATTATACGCCTGAATCAATGCTCTTTGATAGCGTTTTGAATTTGTCAAAACTTCTAAATTACCCGAAGAAGCGGGTAATATTTTTAATCCTTTCGGTCCATCTAAAAGCAAATCTTCAACTTCAATAAGATCATCCATCAAATTTGTGAGCGTATATTTTGGATAAACACCCAGCAAAATATCAATATTAGAAAGGTTCATGTCCGCATCAATTAATAAAACCTTTTTACCTCTTATCGACATTGCAATCCCTAAGTTTAGAATAAAATTAGATTTTCCTACGCCACCTTTACCGCTGGTGATAGAAATTAATTTTGCAAATTTTTCTTTATTTTTATTTTTAGCATTTTTAGCGAAATTTTGTAACGATATTGATTGATTAAATTCCATATTTACCTCTTAAAATCATTGTGGCAATGTCTTTTCTATCAGCCAGTGCAATATCTTCAGGAATATTTTGTCCGAATGTCAGATAGGAAATAGATTTATCAAATTCTTTGCAGATATTTAAAATGTCTCCATAATTACTAATCTCATCAATTTTTGTAAAGATGATATTTTTAAATGGTATTATTCCAAAAGTTTTAATAGCATCTCGGAGCATTTCATTTTTATACGTAATATTTAAAACTAAATGAATCTCATCAGCGTGAGAAAATCTAATTAAATCTTTCAATTGAATCATTCTTTTCATATCTTTGGGATTAATTCCCGGAGTGTCAATAAGCACCAAATCGGCATTTCTAAATTTTTTAGATTTTTCAAGGAATTCATTAGGATTATATATGGGCTCAAAAGGAATATTGGCGATTTCAGCGAAAGCTTTAAGTTGTTCCATTGCGGCAATTCGATAAGTATCAGCTGAAATAAGAACAACTTTTCTGTCGTAATTATATTTATAAAGAGCCGCTAATTTGGCAATTGTGGTTGTTTTCCCAACGCCTGTCGGACCGATAATAGGAACGTAAACGGGAGCTCCTTTCATAAATCTGATTGGACCGGATACTTGAATATTATTTTTTAATTTGAGAATAATTTTATTGTCGATTAAGTCATTATCAAGGAAATCTTCACCTTTGAGATTGAGCATTAGTTCATCCACTAATTGATTGGAAATAGTTGGACTAATTCCGCCGGCAATCATTGTCTTTACTTTATTTTGCAATAGTTTTGGAATATGTGGAAGACTTTGATATCTGATATGATTGACCAACAAATCAATTTGATCTCCGATCATATCCAAATCTTTTTGCATAGCTTCAAATTGAACATTTTTAAGAGAAGAAGATTCTCTGTTTTTTCTTGATACTTTTTCTAAAGTTTGGCTAAATTTTGGTTTCGAATCGATCTGGTTATCAACTTTTTTCTCAATGGCAGCAGTAATCTCAAATGCTTGTTTCCATTCAGGATTTTCCGGTTCTTTAATAGTTTTTGAACTCAGAATTATCGCATCATCACCAAATTCTTTCTTTATTTGAGCTAATGCTGATTGCATTGATCGGGCAACAAATTTCTTTATTCTCATCGACTTTCCTTATTTAATATTTTTATTATGAGATTCTTTTTCCAAAATAAATAATGTATAACAACTTGTCCAGTTTTTCATTATTTCAACAATAAAGTTTTAAGTTAAGATGAATGTGAAATTTTTAATAGACATAATTTATTACGAATTATTTCTTGATTATCAAAAAACGAATATTTTCATTCTAATTTGAGAAACTTAATTCTCTGAATGTGAGCAATTAGAGTGTTTTTTAAATAAAAATATTTTGGAGGATAAATTGTTATATAAAGATTTTCTTTTTGAATTGGGAGTTGAAGAAATCCCGGCAGGTTTTATTGCGGAAGCTATTAGAAAAATGGAAGATTATTTTAAATCTTTTTTAGAAGAAGAGAAATTAGCTTTTTCCGAGATAATTATGTATTCTACTCCACGTCGATTTGCTATCCAAATTAAAGGTGTGCAAGAAAAACAAGATGATGAAATCATAGAAAAAGTTGGACCTGCAAAAAGAGTTGCTTTTGATTCTGAAGGGAAATTGAGCCGAGCCGGACAAGGTTTTTTGCGAGGAGCCAAAGCTAAAGAAGATAATTTATTTATCAAAGAAACAAAAAAAGGCGAATACATCGCTGTTAAAATTGAGAAAAAAGGTGAATTGGCAAAAGTGCTTCTCAAAAAAGCGATTCTTGATTTTATTAACAATCTTTCGTTTCCGAAATCAATGAGATGGTATAATTATAAACTTAATTTTGCACGACCTATTAGATGGATTTTAGTCCTTTTGGATAACGAAATTATTGAGATGAAATTGAATAATCTTTCTTCATCAAATAAATCTTTTGGTAATAGATTTCAAAAAATACCTAATGAAATAAGTATCGAAAATCCTAAAAATTATGAAGAAAATCTTGAAAAAGTTTATGTAATTCCTAATAGAAATAAACGAAAAAAGATGATCAAAACTCAACTAACGAAGCTTTTTGAAAATTCTGATAATCACTATATTGAAGATGACAGATTGCTTGAAATAGTTACTGATTTAGTTGAATATCCGACATCTATAATCGCTTCTTATGATGAAAAATATCTTAAACTTCCTCAAAAAATAATTACTTCTACTTTGACTCAACATCAGAAATATTTTGCGGTAGCTGATAAAAATAATAAGTTAACGTATAATTTTGTTTTTATCTCAAATGGTAATCCTGAATTTAGCGAGATTATTAAATTAGGTAATGAAAAAGTCATCAGAGCAAGATTAGAAGATGCGGAATTTTTCTTTAATGAAGATACTAAAGAACCGTTTGAAAATTTTGTTCCGAAATTGAGCAATGTTCTGTTTCAATCTGATTTAGGTACTTTGTTGGAAAAAACAAAAAGGATTGAAAAAATAGCCGGATTTTTATGTGAAACTTTAGATTTTTCTCAAAAAGAAAAAGTGCTGAGAAGTGCATATCTTTGTAAAGCCGATTTGGTTTCTCAAATGCTTGGCGAGAAAGAATTTACCAAATTACAAGGTTATGTCGGGATGAATTACGCTCTTTTTAGTAATGAAGATAAAGATGTTTCTAAAGCTATTTATGAACATTATATGCCACGCGGGGAAAACGATTCTTTGCCTTCAAATGAAATTAGTGCTTTGTTAGCTATTTCCGATAAATTGGATACTGTTTGCGGAATAATCGGTGTTGGATTGCTTCCTTCCGGTTCAAAAGATCCTTTCGCTTTGAGAAGAGCGGCAAATGGAATTGTCCAAATAATTGATGCTTTTAATTTTGAACTTAACTTGAAATCAATAATTGATTTTGCTTTTGAAACTTTGGGGGATAAAGTAAAATCCGATACTGAGAAAGAAAAAGTTTATACTTTTTTCAATCAAAGAGTACTCTGGCTTCTTAAACAAAAAAATATTGATTCTGATATTATTAAAAGTATCACTCACATTGATGCTTCCGAAATTGTTGATTTAAAACAAAGAGCCGAAGATATCCAAAAATTTAAAGAAAGAGATGATTTTAATCAATTGGTTTTGGGATTCAAACGCGTCTCAAATATTATTTCCAAAAATCCGCAATCCGGAAATCCGGAAGAAAAATACTTAGAAGATGTTGAGGAAAAAAATCTCTATCAAAAATATATCTCAACGAAAAACGAAATAGAATCAGAATTGAAACATAAAAATTATTCCAAAGTAATGAGTATTCTGGTTGAATTCAGACCAATTATTGATGACTTTTTTGATAATGTTTTAGTAAATACTGATAATGAAAATATAAAATTAAACAGATATCGATTGCTGGGAAGAATTCGAGATTTGTTTTTGAATGTCTCTGATTTAGCTGAAATTAACGAATAAATAAAAAAAGGAGAATCAAATGGATATTTTAGAAAGTTTTAAAGCAAAAGCAAAATCCCTGCACGGAACAATTGTTTTACCGGAAGCTTGGGATGTAAGAATGTTGAAAGCTACCGAAGCACTTTTAAAAGAAGAAATTTGTAAAGTTGTATTGCTCGGAAAAGAAAACGAAGTCTTTGAATTAGCAAAAGAAAATGGCATTATTGTCGATGGAGCTCAAGTAATTGATCCTGAAAATTATGATAAAATTAACGAGTTTGAAGAATTCTTTTTTGAAAAACGAAAGAAAAAAGGAATTACTAAAGAACAAGCAGCTGAAATCGTTCGAAAACCTTTATTTTTCGGGGCACTTCTCGTAAAATTCAATTTAGTTAACGGAATGGTTGCCGGAGCAGCAAATACGACCGGAGATGTTTTAAGAGCCGCTCTTCAAGTTGTGGGTGTAACTCCCGGTTTAAAAACAGTTTCCAGCTCATTTATTATGGTTATCCCTGATTTTATGGGTGAAGATAAAGTAATGCTTTTCTCTGATTGTGCAGTTGTTCCGAATCCGACTGCTGAACAATTGGCTGATATTGCCAAAAGTACTGCAAAAACCAGAAGAGCTCTTTTGGGTGATGAACCTAAAGTTGCCTTATTATCATTTTCTACAAAAGGCAGTGCCAAACATGAGTTGGTGGATAAAGTTTTGGAAGCTAAATCTATTCTTGAAAAAGATAAAGTTGATTTTGACTTTGATGGCGAACTTCAACTTGATGCTGCCATTGTTCCTAAAGTTGCTGCTTCAAAAGCACCGGGAAGTAGTGTTGCCGGGAATGCAAATGTGCTAATATTCCCTGATTTACAAGCCGGAAATATTGGCTATAAATTAACTCAAAGATTAGCCAAAGCTGAAGCGATTGGACCTGTAATTCAAGGATTAGCCGCTCCGATATGTGACCTATCAAGAGGCTGTTCCTGGGAAGATATTTATAATACTGCCTCATTGGTATTATTGATGTCACAAAATAAATAGTTGATAGTGTGAAAAATAAATAAATAAATTTGCTTTTCAAAACAATTTATTTATTATCTTATAAACTAAAACTTAGGAGATTAAATGGAACATTTAACAGCAGATACTTTTAAAGAAAAAGTATTTAATTATGAAAAAAATAAAGATTGGACTTTTGAAGGAAATATCCCTTGTATTATTGATTTTTACGCTGATTGGTGCGGACCTTGTAAAATGGTAGCACCTGTTTTAGAAGAATTATCAAAAGAATATGAAGGTAAAGTAAATATTTACAAAGTTGACACTGAAGCACAACAAGAATTGGCCGGACTTTTTGGCATTAGAAGTATTCCTTCAATTCTTTTTGTTCCAATGGGTGAACAACCTCAAATGGCAATGGGTGCTCTTCCAAAAGAATCTATTGAAGATGCAATCAAAAACGTTCTTAAAGTTGAAAAATAAGCTAATTTGAATTATTTTCAAAAACCCGTTTCGGCGGGTTTTTTTGTTTTTTAAGCAATATAGCAATTCCAAATAATAAAAATAATCCCATCATAAATATTGGCTTTCTGTAATTCATAACTTCATATTTAAAAGGCATTGAACTTAATTTAATTACCACCATTTTAAAGAAAAACATCAAACTATAAAAAGCCGATTGATAGACATTTAAGATGAATTGGAAATTCGGGAGAGCTAAAATCAAAAGAGCTGTTGAAAGAATTATCCCGAAAAAAGGTATTCCGAAAATATTCGCAATAATCCCATTCAAATTAAATTGTCCGAAATTATAAATAGTAATCGGTGATAAAAATAAGGTGAGAATTGCACTTGTTTGAATTATTTCGAGAAAGTTTATCAAAATATTTAGAATCTTATTTTCATGAGATTTGAATTTGAAAGGGATAAAATTAATGAGGACAATTACAGCGGTAAATGACATTTGAAATCCAACCGAGAATATTTCTTTGGGATTTATAATTGTGATTATGAGAAAAGCAATGGCGATAATTTGATTTTTATTTATCGGTCTTTCAAGAATTTTAGAGATATAAAAAACGATAATCATTATTGATGCTCTGGTTACGGAAGCACTCCAATTGCATATTGCTGCATAAAAAATCAACAATATTATTGAAGCGATTCTGGCGTAATTTCTATTCGGAAAGATTATTTTGAAAAAAATGTAAAAGATAAAAGAAATCATTCCAACATGTAAACCACTGACTGCAAGTAAATGACTCATCCCGGAATTTTGGAGAATTTTTTTCCAAAATCTGATTCTTCCTTTATCTCCGGTAATAATTGCTTTTACGAATTCTGAATTTTTACCAAATCTTTCTTTAATCCTATATTTAAGAGTTTCTTTTAGTTTTTGAACCCAATTTTTGAAGTAGTTATTTTTATGAGAAATCAAAACAATTGGAGTAATATTTTCGGCAATAGCTTCAATATCTTGATTCTGAAGATATTTTATTTGAGATGGTTTTTTGCAATATTTCTTTAAGTTTTTAACTCTAAAAATTGCTTGGATAAAGTCACCGTTTTTTAAAAATTGGTTATCAGTTTCTAAATAAATTTTCCCTTCGGCTTTACAGCCGGCAATTTCCAATATTTTTGCTTTGTATTTTAATGAATGATTTTTGATGATAGGAAAAGAATCTATTTCTAATATTATTTTTTGAGTTATCTCATCTTTGTTTTTAAGAATATTTGAAATAGAAATTTCAGACTTTGGAATTCCAACTCGTAAACCGCCTAAAATAAAAATCAAAATAAGAATTGTTATCTTTCTGAATCTTTTATAAATCAGAAAAATACTAAAAGCAATAAACAAAACAATTAGGATATAAAAATTTACTAATTTACCACTTAGAATACCGAATCCCCAAAAAATTGCCGGTAAAACTAAAGGTGATGGCAATTCCTTTTCCACAAAGCCCCCAACAATCTACAAAATCTTGATTAATTTCTCCTTAATGTCATCAAAATGACTTCCTTGCCAATAAATTTTACCACATTTTTTACACACGAAAAAGTCTTTATTATTTTCAAAAACATATTTCGGAACTTTTTCTTTAACAAATTCAGCTTTTGCCGGTTCTAAAATTCTATTACACAAACTGCATCTTGTTGCAAAATAATCTTCTTTGAATTCTATTATTCCTTTCAGCTCTTCTAATTGTTTTTCATAAAAAACAGACTTAATCAAAATAATCCTATATTTGGATGTTTGTTTCGATTCTTTAGGACTGCGAGTTAAAATTATTCGCCTATCTTTAGCCGCAATTCTTAAAACATTATGAAAAGATATTTTTGGATAAAGAACTGCATCATATCCCAATAATCTCAAAAATTTAGCAAGTTTGCCAAGATTATCTCTAAGAATGAATTTCGGTTTTGCTCTATTTTTTTCTTGATTAATCACGCGAACCCCTCAATACTAACAATCTGATTAATTGAACTAATGCCATTAATGTGGCTGCAATATAAGTCAATGCTGCCGCATTTAAAACAGCTCTGGCTCCTTTCATTTGATTATTCTCAATTAAAAAAGAATCTTTTAATTCAACCAAAGCTCGATGAGAAGCATCAAATTCCACCGGAAGTGTTACTAAATGAAAAATAAGAGCCGCACTGAAAAAAATTATTCCCAAATCCATTAAAAACGGCATCCCGAAGAATAATCCGACCAAAAATAAAGGAAATGCAGCAGAAGAACCAAAACTTGCCACCGGAACTATTTGATTCCTGAGTATCAACGGCAAATATTTTTTTGAATGCTGTAATGCATGACCTGTTTCATGAGCCGCAATACTTACGGATGAAATTGAGTCTCCGTAAAAAACATCATTTGATAGATGTAATTCTCGTTTTTGCGGATCATAATGATCAGAAAGAGTACCGTCTATAGGTAAAATGGCAATATCATTCAAATTATTTTTATCCAAAATATATCTTGCTACTTCTTCGCCTGTTTTACCGGAATTATTTCTTACTTTCAGATATTTTTGATAATTACCTTTGACTTTTGATTGAGCATAAAATGCTAAAATCATAACAGGTATCAACAACATAAATGTAGGATCGTAAAAAAACATAATTTCCTCCCTTTGAATTTATATAAAAATATAAGCCTTTTCTTTGTCAAAATATTCATTAATAAAAATAACTCAAAAGAAGTAAATTAGTTTCATTTTTTTTCATTGATAATGTTTTTTCAAAATTACAAAAGCCAAAAGCGGATTGGAGAGTAGAACAATCCGCCGGATTGTTTATTTAATTCCTCAACCTGTTAAAATCTTTTTAGAAAGTAGAGACG
>JAMOQM010000052.1 GCA_027064005.1 Candidatus Cloacimonadota bacterium
GGAGTTCGCTCCACTTTTTTTGAAGAGGAAATATTATGAAATTTTGGTTAAAACCCGGAAGTTTTTCAATAAGATTAGATCAATTGTTAGTTGCTGTCGGTCTGTTTGAATCCAAATTACTTGCCGGTAAACAAATAAAAAAAGGGCTTGTTTCTGTTAACGAATCAACCGAGTTCGATTATGCAAGAAAATTAGTTGAGAATGATAAGATTCGATTTGGTGATAATTTCTATTATATTGCGATGAAAAAAGATGATAGATTTCTCAAAAAATCAGACCACAGAAAACCGGATTACGGGAAACCTGATTATAGAAAATCAAACGAAAGAGAAAATACAAGACACGATTTTACTAACCATGAAAATTCTGATGAACCGCCTAAGTTTAATCATTATAATAAAGATTCTTCTGCGATTGAACATAATAATAAAGTTCGAAAATGGGTAGAAAAACCGATAAAATTAAAAAAGAAATAGAGGATTTTATGAAGGCTGCGTTATTGTCGATCGGAAATGAACTTTTACTTGGAAAAACCATAAATACGAATTTTGCTTTTATCGGGAAAAGTTTGGCCAAGATTGGAATTTATCTCGATAAAGAAATTACTATTCCGGATACAGAAAAAGCTATTTCGGAATCTTTAGATTTGCTTTGGAAAAATTATGACTTAGTTCTCACAACCGGTGGACTCGGTCCTACAAAAGACGATATTACTAAAAAAACGATTGCTGATTTTTTCGGAAAAGCATTATTTTTTGATTATAAAGTTTGGGAAAATGTGCAATTTTTATTTTTGAAAAAGAAAAGGAAAATGCCTAATTTGAATCGCAATCAAGCACTTGTTCCCCAAGATTTTGTAGCAATTGAAAATAAAATGGGTACTGCTCCCGGTTTAGCTTATCACAAAGATAATAAATTTCTTTTTATGATGCCGGGTGTACCAAAAGAAATGGAATATTTGATGACTGAACATATTCTAAATATTCTGAAAAAAGCGTTTAAGTTGCCAAAAATAGATATTACCACAATTCATACAAAAGGTATTGCCGAATCTGCCATTGCCGAACTTATTGATGATATTGTTGTGGAAGAACCGGTAAGATTGGCTTTTTTACCTCAAACCGGAAGAGTTGATCTTCGAGTTTATGGCACAAATCCTGTAAAAAATAAAAAGGTTGTGGAGGAAATTAAAGAGCGTCTTCATCATAAAATTTGGGGTGAAAATGTTTCCTCGCCCGGAGAACTTATTCATCAGAAATTTCTTGAAGAAGGTTTTACGCTTTCTTTGGCGGAATCTTGTACAGGCGGAATGGTTCAAGAAATATTAACTTCCTTTCCGGGAGCTTCAAAATATTTTCTCGGAGGAATTGTCAGCTATTCAAATCAAGCAAAAATTAACCTTTTAAAAGTCCAAGAAAATACTTTGAATAAATATGGTGCGGTTTCCGAAGAAACTGCAATAGAAATGGCTCAAGGTGTAAAAAAAATATTTAAAAGCGATTTCTCAGCTTCTGTTACCGGTGTTGCCGGACCTGACGGAGGGACTTTTGAAAAACCTGTCGGAACTGTTTTTATCTCGGTTGCAAATAATGATAAAACAATGACCAAGAAATTTGTTTTTTCAGGAAATAGAAAGAGGATTCGTCAAATGTCAGCTGAAAATGTATTTTTTATGTTGATGGATTTATTAAAAAAATCGGGAAATAAATAAAATTTATGTTGTCAAAATAATCTATGATTAGATTTTCATAACTTAAAATAAAAAATAAATTGGAGTTTTTTTTGAGTAATAAAAAAATATTAATTATTGGGAGTGGTGGAAGAGAACACGCATTAATTCGTAAATTCAAAGAAAGTAATAAGATAGACACGATTTTTGTTACACCCGGGAATCCGGGAATGAAAAAAGATGCTGTCGTTTTAGGGAAATTATCCTATCCGGAAATTATTGATTTTTATAAAAAAAACGAGATTTATTTTATTTTTGTTGGTCCGGAACAGCCATTATCGGAAGGTTTTGTTGATTTATGTCAACTTGAAAATGTTAGAATTATTGGTCCAAATAAAAAAGCTGCTCAAATAGAAAGCAGTAAAATCTTTGCAAAAAATCTAATGAAAAAATATAATGTTCCAACCGCCGATTATTTCATTTTTGATAATTTCGAAAAAGCAAAATCATTTTTAAAATCATGCAAATATCCTCAAGTTTTGAAAGCTGACGGATTAGCTGCCGGAAAAGGTGTGAGTATTGTTGGAAATTATGCTGAGGCAATTTCCGAACTTAATAAAATTATGATTGATGAAAAATTTGGTGAAGCCGGTTCTAAAATAGTAATCGAAGAATTTATGGAAGGTTGGGAAGCATCTATTTTTGCTTTTTGTGACGGGGAACATTTTGTATCTACTATTTTTTCTCAAGACCATAAAAGAGTTTTTGATGGCGATAAGGGAGAAAATACCGGAGGAATGGGAGCTTACGCACCTGTTTTGAAAGCAAATAAATATAAGAAATTTATTGATGAGAATATTTTTACGCCGACTTTACAAGGTTTAAAAGCTGAAGGTGCAGCCTTTTCAGGAATATTATTCGCCGGACTAATGTTTACAAAAGCAGGTCCGAAAGTTGTTGAATTTAATTGTCGATTCGGGGACCCGGAAACAGAAGTTATTTTGCCACTTTTAAAAACCGATTTATTTAAAATTTCCGAAGCTATTATAAATCAAACTATCGACAAAATTGAGCCGGAATGGAAAGATAAATTTGCTGTAACTGTTGTTGCCGCCTCGAAGGGATATCCGGGAAAATATGAAAAATCAAAAAAAATTTTTATTGATTTGGAAGAGGACGCAGAAAATTTTATTAACTTTGCCGGTGTTAAAGAAGTTGCCGGGGAAATTTATACAAACGGCGGAAGGGTATTAATGGTTACTGCGGTTGATGATGGAATAAAAAAAACAGTTAAGAAAGTATATAAAAATATAGAAAATGTCAAATTTGAAGGGATGTTTTTTAGAAAAGATATTGCAAAACAAGCATTAACAGATTAAGGATGCAGAAAATATGAAAAGGATTTTATCGCTACTTTTATTTTGCCTAATTTATTTTAATTTGTCGGCAGAAGTCAAAATTGAAAAGATGACGGCTAATGAAATTATCCTAAATTATAGTTTATCGGACTCGGAATATGAAATCAAAACAATCAATAATTCCGGTCAAAAATTTTCTTTAATTGAAGGGAAATTTGACGGGGCAACATCAAAAGAAGGCTTCCCAAAAATTCCTTATATTTCCGAATTAATTGGAATTCCGGTAAATGGCTCTTTGTCGTATTCAGTATTATCAAAAGAAAATGAGATTAAAAAATTAAAATATGAACCGATGCCAATCTCGACAATGTCGTTTAGGAATAACAAACAATCTTATAAAGTGATAAAAAATTTAAAAGCTTACAACCAAATAATTTACCCTTCTAAAAATGTCCGAATCGGGAATTCAGCTTTTATGGGATTGAGCCATTACTCTTCAATCAACATTTATCCTTTTCAATATAATCCTCAAAAGAAAGAACTTATCTTAACCAAAAATATTAGAATTAAAATAACAATTAATGGCGATAAAACTCCTTCTAAAAATTGGCAAGAAGAGAATTCCAGAAATTATGATTATGCAGGGAATATTTTTATTAATGAAAAATATTCGCGAAAATGGATGAAAGAACGAGTTAAAGCTTCTCAAACAAATAATGACAGATATGTTGCAAATTACGTAAATACAATCCAATTCTTGGTTGGAAAAGAAGGTATTTATAAAATTGATTATGACTATTTGATCGATTCTTTAAACGTTCTCCAAGATTCTTTGCAATTCAACTGGGCTTTCGATTGGAATACGGTTAATCCTAAATATTTTGAATTAAGCGATAAAAATGGTCCGGTTCCAATTCATTTCCACGGGGAAGAAGACGGCTCTTTTGATCCGGGAGATTACTTTGAATTTTACGGCGATATTAATCATGGCGAAACTTCCTATTATAATGAATATACTTCTGAAAACATCTACTCCTTAAAATTAGTTGATCACATCGGAAGCCGAATGGCTATTGAAAATGGCGGTTTGACAGTTTTTGACCCTTCAAAATATTATATCCCGACAGCTTTTCAGCAAAAAGTTCATTTTGAGCAACAAAATAATATGGAAAGATTGGGGCATAGCTCCGATACACCGCGAGAAGATATTTGGTTTTGGAAAGACGTTTTAGCTCCAAGTATGATTTCTATTCCTTTTCAATTGGAATATCCTAAAGATTCCGGTATTGATACTTTTGATGCCGATGTTTGCCTTTTCGGAATTACCTATCCTGAAGACTATATTCCTGAATATGATCACCACGCAATTATTAGAATGAATTCAAGCTTGATTGACGAAAAAACTTGGTTTAGACAAAATCAACAGATGTTTTCCACGAGCAACGAACTTCCTAACAGTTTTTTGCATAATGGACAAAATGACTTATATATCAGTTTACCGGGTGATACTCCAATGGAAAATGAAAAAGTTGCTTTGGATTATTTTGACGTAAATTATTGGCGAGAATATAAAACGGATCAAGATTATTTGAAATTTACTAAACCAAAAGACAGACCTTTCGGACTTTATCAATTTCAATTGTACAATTTTTCCAGCGATGACGTAACTGTTTATAAACTTGGATCATCCATCATGGAAAATTTACAAATAACTTCTTTTTCATCAAACGGAGCTCCGTATTCAGTTACTTTTCAAGATAGTGTGGTTTCCGATAATATCCAATATTATGCGGTAACTGAAGCAAATAAAAAGAAACCGCTGGAAATTAAAGTTGATATTCCTTCTGACTTGAAATCACAAAATAACGCTGCCGATTATGTCATTATTACGATTCCTGATTTTGTTAATGATGAAGGAACGCAAATGTTAAAACAAACTTGGGAAGATCAAGGACATTCGGTGCAAATAGTTTCCACTCAAGATATTTATGATGAATTTAATCACGGTTTGAGATCTGCTCAAGCAATAAAAGATTTTATAGATTATGCTTATAACAATTGGTCTTTCCCGCATTTGAATTATGTAGAATTACTTGGGGACGGATTGTCGGACGAAAGGGATAACAGTGTCTATCGGAAAATGAATTTAATCCCTTTTAAAAATATTTGGACGTGGAAATACGGTGCAACTCCGAGTGATAATTGGTATGCTTGTTTGGTTGGAGAAGATACGGTTCCGGATGTTTGTATCGGTAGAATAAATGTTTGGGAAAAAGAACAAATTATGCCCGTAGTTGAGAAAATAGAACACAATCTTAACTCACCGAATTACAACGATATGTGGCATTCTCACGTAACTTTGGCTGCCGGCGGAAAATCTGATGACACTACAGATATTTTTGCCATTCAAAGCGAGCGAATCCGAAAATACTATATCCCGAAAGATTATGTGGTAAGTCGAGTTTATACTGCAACTCAAACGGTTTCTCCTGAATATCATGGCGGAACTTTTACTTTGAAAGATAATATTAATGATGGAACCGTATTCCTGCAATTTATGGGTCACGGTGGTGGTCAAATTTGGGCTGATTATAATCTTTTTAACTATAATGATGTTGAGACTTTGACAAATTCAGATTATCCGATAGTTGCCAGTTTGGCATGTTATGCTTCGGCATTTAACACACCCGGTGGTGCTTGTATGGGGGAAGCTTTGGTTTTGACACCGGAAAAAGGTGCTGTTGCAACAATTGGTTTCACAGGTTTGGGATATTTATATGATGATGAATATTTCGGGCAATCTTTATCAGACGGTATTTTTACTAAACGATATGAAAATGTTGGAGAAGCTTTGCGATATACTTTAGGGAAATTTTATTCCGTAATATCTCCCGGAGCACCTTCGAGAACTGCGTTAACTCAAGGATGTGCATTAATTGGTGATCCTCTTTCTCCAATTCATCTTCCAAAAGTTGCTTTGCAGGTAAATCTTAATAAATACAATTTTGCAGAAGGTGATACGGTTCATATTTCAGCAAATTTAGATTCTTCGGTTCACGGTGTTAAGATTGTTATTTCTGATGAATTGGAAATTACGCAAAATATTCCTTATGAAATTCCGGTTGTGAATGGTAATTTTGATTATAGTTATGTAATTCCTCATAATGAAGATCAAAGTATTTATACTAGATTTGTGAAAGTTTTGGCTTATTCCGATTCTAAAGAATATCTTGGAATTTCGAATTTCACTATTGGTAAATCGGCTTTTGTTGATAATAAAATATATCCGGCAAATCCGGTAGAAACTGATAGTGTTCGAATTACTATTAAATGTTTTGATGAAGATGGCGTTCAAAATGTAGTTTGTAAAAGATTTATCGGGAACGATACCTATGTAGATTATAATATGATCTGGAATGCCGACAGTCTTTATTATCAAACAATTAATTCCTTTCCCCCGATGAATACCGGAGCAAATGTGTATTACAAATTTGAATTGATTGATAATAATAATGAAGCTCATTTATCAGACAGATATAGTTATCAGGTAAATGGTCCGGAGTTGGATATTTCAGATATGTCGTTTGAATATTATAACAATTTGCCTGCAATAAAAGTTATGGTTCAAAATATCGGTAATTCCAGTTCAAAAGCTTGTGATATCAAATTATTCAAACAGGTTCCAGACACAAAAAATTTTGAAATTATTTATGACGGGATGATTGATATTTTACAACCTTTAGAAAGAAAATGGTGTTACTTGACGTTACCTGTTTCTCAAGGAAATTTCCAATTAAAAGCAGTTGTAAATCACGATAATTATTTTAACGAAAGTAATGTTTTAAACAATAGTATTCAGCACAATTTTACCTTTAATCAATATGATCTTGGAGTCCAATCTTCCGAAATGATTTCGGCTGATTCAAACCTTGTGGTAACAACTCCAAGCGGACTTTTATCCGAAAATGCTGTTTTTGAACTCAACACGGTAAATAATATTCAGGCGATAAATCAACCGGATGCTCATCCGATTCAATTAAAAAATGGTGAAAGCAATGCTTTTTATGAGATAAAAACAATTAGAACCGATTTACTGGCTGATTCATTAGGACATTTTCCGCAAGAGGGGAAAATTACTTTGACTTATTTTTACGATCAAACTGACAGTTTAACAAATTATCTTGCTGCGAACGGTGATTTTGCCGTTTATAGATGGCAACCGGGATTTTCTAAATGGATTAGAAAAGGTGGAAATATTTCTCTTGAAAATAATAAATTTGTGGCTGAGGTAAATCAAACCGGTATTTACGGTCTCTTTAATAATACGGACAAAATTAAACCTTCCATTGATGTAAATGTTCAAGACCAAGAATTTACTTATGGAGGTTATGTTTCGAGCGACGGTGTTTTATCGTTTATTTTTTCCGATGCCAACGGTATTGATCTTTTCGACAACGATGTGAAAATTTATATCAATGGTGATGAGGTAGATAAATCAAAGTATTCCACTGTTTCGATTCCGGGACATCTCACAAATATTCCGGTGAAATTTCAATTGGATTTAGCTCCGGGAACTTATACTTTGATGAGTTCTTGCGTTGATGTCGATGGGAATTATAATTCAACTGAAATCAATTTTGAAGTAAATAGCAAATTTGAAATGAAAAACGTAGCAAATTATCCAAATCCTGTTGTTTATAAAACAATTGATAGCATTAATCGGGGGAGAACACGTTTCACTTATGTTTTAACTGATGATGCTGATCGAGTTTATATGAAAATATATACTGTCAGTGGAAGATTAATTAAGACTTTTGAAAACTTACCGAGCTCGGTTGGATATCACGAATTTCCGCGAACTGTTTTAGGATGGGATTGTCGGGATGATGGAGGATTTTATTTGGCCAATGGAGTTTATTTCTATAAAATTATTGCAATTAAAAACAATAAATCTTACGAAAAAATAAATAAAATGGCAATACTAAAGTAAGGAGGAAAAATGAAAAAAATATCTTTAATATTAATCCTGATTATCTCAACAACTTTCCTTTTTGCAGGTAGTTATGCCGGAGATTTTATGGCTATCGGAGCCGGAGTTAGAGCTTTGGGAATGGGTGGAGCTTACGCTTCAATTGCCGATGATGGTTCCGCGATATATTGGAATGTAGCTGGTCTTTCTAAAATGAAAGAATCTGAGATTTCCTTGATGCACGCTTTGCTTTATAAAAATTTGGCGACCTATGATTATTTTTCTTTCTGTCAGCCTTTACCAAATGATGTAACAATTGGATTTAATTGGACGCGGTTGTCGATAAATGACATTCCTTATTTTGATGAAAAATATTTGGTCGGTACAAATATTGATCAAAGAATCCTGTTCCCCGGATTGCATTTGCCGGGTGTTCCTGATGATAAATTTAATAGTACAGATGATTTATTGCAATTTGGTTTTTCAAATCACGTTCATTATGATGCGAATATGGGCTGGATATTCTTTAAAATTCCGACGGATTTTTATATCGGAGGTAAAATCAAATATATTAAAAGGTCTATCTATAAAAATCTCGGTACCGGAACAGGTTTTGATGTTGGCTTTATTTCGGTAACACCTTTAGCAC
Source organism: Candidatus Cloacimonadota bacterium (assembly GCA_027064005.1). Taxonomy (GTDB): domain Bacteria; phylum Cloacimonadota; class Cloacimonadia; order Cloacimonadales; family JAMOQM01; genus JAMOQM01. The sequence continues at coordinate 8,646 of JAMOQM010000052.1, forward strand.
CGATTTTTGATTTGGAATGGTTGGGTGATTTTAATTTCGGAATAAATATGCAAGATGTTGGCGGGACTACGATAACCTGGGATACTGAAACCGATCATCAAGATAAGATTCTTTTTAACGCCAAAGTCGGATATTCTTTAACGCAACCAATTCCAAAATACAAAACTAAATTGATTTTTAGTATTGATAATGATTATGTTTACAATAAAATTCATCATTATGGTTTTGAATACCAATACAATAAAAAGATATTTGCACGTTTGGGTTATTTTGATAAAAATTGGACGACCGGCGTGTCTGTAAAAGTTAGATCTTTTTTTATTGATTACGCTTTTGTTTCAAATGAATTAGGTAACTCAAATAGAATTGGCTTGAGAATTAGATATTAAGGGGGATTACATGAAAATTATAAAATTATTTGGAATCGGAATTTTTTTACTAACAAGCTTGTTAATTTTTTCTTGTTCCGGGGAACAGACTTTGGAAGGCGATAAAACTCCTCCTTTAAAGCCTGATTTGATTGAACATCTCGGTGATGCCGGAGATAATGATGTGATGTTTGAAGGAGAATTGATTACTTTGACTGACGACAATAACGGCATTGATGCAGTTCCGGAAAGTGATTGGTTTAGGATTTCCTGGAAACCGTTATTGGATAGTGATATTGATTTTTTAAGGATTTTTAGATATAATGATTATGATGTACCTGAGCCGATTGAAGTTGATTCTTTAACATATAATTCTATTTTGACGCATTATGTTGATTCAAATTGGCAGAATTATTCTTCTTCTGTCTTAAATAAAACGTGGTACTATTTTATAGAAGCGATAGATACAAGTGGAAACTCAACTATCTCTGATACCGTAAGTTATAGATTGTTGCCAAAAGTTTCGGCAATCTATCCTACCACTAATTTAGTGCTCGAAAATTCGGATAATTTATACTTTAAATGGCAAGAAACCCAGGCTTTACATTATCGGGTTTTGCTTTATAATGAATCACATAATCTTATTTGGCATAATGATTTATACGTTACCCAAACTTATAGTGATTCTTTAAAATATTCCGGACCGGCAATAAGCAATTCTTCTTTTTCTTGGAGGGTTGATAGTTTTGATGGTAGCGATGCCGGCTCTGAATCTAGAGAACAAAATTTTTATATTCAATAAATGAGAGGTTAATTATGAAAAAAATAGTCATTTTTGTATGTTTAATAGTGCTACTTACGTTAAGTTTGGCTGCACAACAAACTCAACAAAATTATCAATCTGCCAATAACTCATCAGCTTATATGTATTCCGGAACAATCACCGGAGCTGAACAACTAAAAATATATGCTTACATTTGGGGACAAATTAGGAAACCCGGGCTTTATATTGTTCCTGATGATACCGATTTATTAACAATTTTATCATTAGCCGGTGGTCCAACCGAAACGGCAAAATTATCTCAAATAAAAATAATCCGACCAACAGCCGGAAAAGAAAAAGTGTTTCTGGTTAATTTAAAAAAATATATGGAAACCGGTGATGAAAAAATGATCCCTGTTTTGAAACCAGGTGATACTATTGTTGTCTCAGGTACGGTATTTTACGGCTTCACTAAAATAACGGATTTTATTTCGAAAGTCGCTGTTATTCTAAGCGTTTATCTAACAATTTCGAAATTATAGGAGTGTGAATGGAACAAAATAATAACTTTAACGAAGAAGAAATCCAATTAAAAGATTATTTAATAATATTATTAAATTATAAATGGCTGATATTAAGCGTTTTCCTTGTAGTTAGTATTGCCACCGCAATTTATACTTTTAGACTACCTAAAATTTATGAAGCAAGTTCGATGGTTATGATTGAGAAGAAATCCGGTTCAGATATGTTTATGTTAGGTGGAAGCATCGGACCAACAACCTTGAACAACACAATGGAAATTATTAAATCTCGTCCTATTAGCGAAATTGTGCTGAAGATGCTGAAGAAAAATAAAGATTATAAGAATTTTCCAATTAGTGAGTCATTAGATCCAATTCGCACTTTGATGGGGGGGATTAAGGTTGATTCTAAACGCGAAACAGATATTTTAACGCTGAAATTTGATTCAACAAATCCTGAAGAAGCAAAGATAATCGTTAACGCTTTTGCGAATGCAATTGTGCAAAAAAAGACGGAATATGCTCGAGTTGAATTATCCAATATTAGACAATTTCTTGAAGATCAAGTAAGTACAATCAAAAGAAGATTACAAAATTCGGAAGAAGATTTAAGGACATATAAAGTAGAACACGGAATATCAATTTTATCGGAAGAAACGAAAAACTTAATAGAAAAATCTTCCGATATGGAAGCTAATCTAAAAGCTGCCGAAACAGAATATCAAGTTGCGGAAAAAAAATATCTTTATCTCAAAAATGAACTAACTAAACAGGATTCTCTTTTGGGGAACGTAAATTCTATTTTAAACTCTCCATTGTTGGAAAAGCTTAGAACAGAAGTTGTTGATACTCAAACCAGATTATCTAAATTACTCACTAAACAAAATTATACGGAATCTCATCCTGAAATTATTTCATTAACAAAAGAGTTGGAACGTGCTAAGAAAAATCTTAAAAAAGAAATTATAAAAAATATCGCGGTAAAATCAGGATCTGCTGACCCGTTGGTTTATCGATCGGAATTAATAAAAAATATTGCAGTTACGGAAACCGAGGTGACTGTCTCAAAAGCAAAATATAATAGTTTAAGGGAATCGGTTAAGGATTATCAAAGTAAAATTAATCTTCTTCCTGATACTGAACTTGATTTGGCTCGTCGTCAAAGAGCCTTCCAAATGAATGAAAAAATCTATGGAATGATGGTTGAAAAATATGAAGATGCCAAAATTGCTGAACAAGGTAAAATGGGTAATATCAGGGTTATTGAAGAAGCAATAACACCGGAAAAACCAATCAAACCAAATAAAAAAATGAATATATTAATAGGATTGGTTTTAGGCTTTGGTCTGGGATTAGGTTTAGCGTTTTTGATTCATTCCGTAGATAACAGAATTCATACTTTGGATGATGTGGAGAAAAATGTTAATTATCCGATTGTTGGAACAATCCCAAAAATTGAACTCGATGAAGAAGAATATAAAAAGCGAATGGAGAAAATTAAGGAAGGAGATGAAGGGAACCAATTATTGGAATCGGAAGAATCGGCTCGGTTGATTTCTCATTATGCTCCAAAATCTCCGATTGCCGAATCTTATAGAACTTTACGTACAAATTTAATCTCTCGTAGAAAAACGGAAGAAACACTCACCATTATGGTAACAAGTCCCGGACCACAGGAAGGGAAATCAACTACGGTTTCAAATATTGCCATAACTTTAGCCCAAATGGGATCAAAGGTTGTTTTAATAGATTCAGATTTAAGAAAACCTGTTCTTCATGAGATATTTAACCTGAAAAAAGAAGTTGGTTTGAGTAATTATTATGATGAGACTGATAAATATAAATTGGACGATATAATTAAAAAAACAGCTGTAAAAAATTTATTTTTAATTACGAGTGGATATTTACCTCCAAATCCTTCAGAAATATTAGCCTCCAAAAAAACGGAAGAATTAATATCCAAATTAAAAGAAAATTTTGAATTTATCGTTTTCGATACACCACCCATTATTGCAGTAACAGATGCTATGATTTTAGCTAAAAAAGTTGATCAAAAACTTTTGGTTTTTCGTGTTGGTAAAACTGAAAAAGGTGTTATCAAAAGAGCATTGGAAATGATGGAAAATGTCAATGTGAATATTGATGGTGTTATTGTTAATGGTATTGATGTAAAAAAATACTATCGAGGATACAGCTACTATTATTACTACTATTACTATTATTATGGGAAAGATGAAAATAAAAATAGAAAGAAAAAGCGACATTAGTTTAAAATCTTTTGCAAAAATAAATCTTTCTTTGCAAGTATTAGGTAAACTTGAAGATAACTATCATCAGATAAGAACGGTTTTTTCTGAAATTGATTTATTTGATGTTTTAAGTTTTACTTTGACAAAAAATAGCGGAATCAAAGTTTTGTCAAACATAGTGTCTTTGAAACAAGAAGACAATTTGATATATAAAATAGCGGTCTTTATAAAAGATAATTATAGAGTGAAAAATGGTGTTATAATTGATCTAAAAAAAAATATTCCTATCGCTGCCGGTTTAGGCGGTGGTAGTAGTAATGCAGCAATGACAATTCTTGCTCTCTCTGATATTTTTGATCTTAATTTACCTGATTCGGAACTTCATCTTATTGCTGAAAAATTTGGAAGTGATCTGAATTTTTTCCTTGTCGGCGGAACGGCATTAGGATTTGGTCGAGGTCAAAAAATACAAAAACTGGATTTCAAAAAGATTGATAATATTCTTTTAATAAATCCCGGATTTGGTGTATCAAGTAGAGAAGCATATCAAAACGTCATTGAATCCGGAAATGATTGGAATAACTTTCAAAATACATTAGATATCCAATTTGCTTTTAATGATTTGGAAAAAGGGGTTGTTAAGCTTTATCCTGAGATAGGAGAGATAATTGATGATTGTAAAAAAATCGGAGCGGTTAATTCTATTTTATCGGGAAGCGGAGCAACCGTGATTGGCTTTTTTAATGATGAAATAACTATAAAAAAAGCTAATGAATTTTTCAAACGGAAAGGTTATTGGGTTAAAATAACAAAAACTATAAGGAGAACTTCATGAACATCACAGATGTGAAAGTCTTTGTTCGCAACAACAAACAATTAAAAGCATTTGCTAATATTGTTATCGATGATGCTTTTATTGTTAAGAATCTTAAATTGATCGAAGGTAAAAACGGTTTGTTTGTGGCTATGCCAAGCAGAAAAAACAAAATTGGTGAATATCAAGATGTTGCTCATCCAATAAATGCGGAAACACGCATTTCTATTGAAAACATTGTCATTGCTAAATATAATGAAGTTAAGGATTTAGAACAGGAACAGGTTCAGGAAGAACTTTAAATAAAAGAAGGATTGGCTGTTTATGTTTTCCAAGTTAAAAATATTTACCGGTAAGGCAAATATTGAGTTGGCTGAAAAAGTTGCTCGATTTGCCGGTGTTCCTTTGGGTGATGCCAAAGTTACTAAATTTTCTAATGATGAGAGCTTTGTTAAAATTAACGAGAATGTACGGGGAACTGATGTTTTCATAATACAGCCTACTTGCGAGCCTGTAAATGATAATTTGATGGAGCTTCTTATAATGATTGATGCTCTTAAAAGAGCATCTGCGAGAAGAATTACCTGCGTTATTCCATATTTTGCATATGCAAGATCTGATAAAAAAGATCAACCGAGAGTTCCAATTACTGCAAAATTGGTTGCGGATTTATTAACTGTTGCCGGTGCTGATCGAGTTGTTACTATTGATCTTCATGCTGATCAAATTCAGGGATTTTTTAATATTCCGGTTGATCATTTGGAATCTACTTCAACTTTTGCTCGACAATTTAAATCCACTCTTGACTTAAAAAATGTTGTTGTTGTTTCCCCTGACTCGGGTGGTGCAAAAAGAGCTAGAGCTTTAGCTCAAAAATTACATTGCAGTATGGCTATTGGCGATAAAAGAAGAACTGGAAATGATGATAATGCGGAAATATTAAACATTATCGGGGACGTTAAAGGTAAAACGGCGATTCTCTTTGATGATATAATAGATACTGGCGGGAGTATTTGTAAAATGACCGATGCCCTTGTAAAAAAAGGTGCCGGAAAGGTTTATGCAGCTTGTGTTCATGGTGTATTATCCGGAAATGCTATTGAAAATATTACAAATTCCAAGCTGGAAAAACTTTATATTACAGATACTGTCAGAGTATCGGCGGAAAAGAAAAAATGTAAAAAAATCGAACAATTATCTATTGCTGAAATGCTGGCAATTGCTATAAAAAAGATTCATATTGATGAATCAATCAGCATTCTCTTTAGGTAAATTAGTTATTTAATGGAGGAAAAATGAGACTGAAAGTCGCAGCTGAATTAAGAAACAAACAAAACAAAAAAAGTTATCTTAAGACACTACGTAAAAACGGTAAAATTCCTGCTGTAATTTATGGTCAAGGTGACAAACCTACATTGATTACTTTAAAGGAAAACGTTTTCACAAAGTTATACAAAAAAAGTATCGGAGAATTTACTTTTTTTGATATAGAACTTAATGGCGAAACATTTAGAACAATTATTCGTGAAAAACAAATCGATCCTGTAAAAAGAAATATTTTACATGTTGATTTCTTAAATCTTCACGCAGGGGTTCCTATTGATGTTAAAATTCCATTCAAATTTATCGGTGATCCAATCGGGGCTAAATTAGGTGGAGTTGTTGAAGTTAATGAAAGATTTATCCATATCCGTGCTATTCCTAAAAATATTCCGGATGATGTAGTTGTTGATCTTTCAGGAATGAATATTGGTGATTCAATCCATATCAGGGATATTAAAATTGAAAACGCAGAAATCTTTTCAAATTTAAATGATTCTATCGTGTCTTTAAACTTACCAAGAGGTGAGGATGAAGAAGAAGAAGCTGCGGAAGAAGAAGTAGAAGAAACTACCGAATAGATGAAATTTGTGATTGGATTGGGAAACCCCGGTGTTCAATATAAATTGAGTAGACATAATGTCGGGTTTCTATCTTTGGATAATTATGCGAAAAAGCATCGATTAGTTTTTTCCAAAGAAAAAAAATACTACTTAGCAAAACGTCGTGATACTTTATTTATTAAGCCAACGACATTTATGAACTTAAGCGGTGATATTATTGCTCCGCTGAAAATGAAATATTCAATTGAAGATATTCTTGTCATTGTTGATGACATTAATATCCCGTTAGGACAAGTTAGAATTCGCAAAAAAGGTGGAGATGGCGGACACAACGGATTAAAATCAATTGAAAATGCCCTAAACTCAAACGAGTATAAAAGAATTCGAATAGGGGTTGGCAGTAACCAAGAAAAAAATCTTTCGAACTATGTACTGTCAAATTTTTTAGATGATGAACTGGAGATATTAAAAGAAACGTTTAATTTTGTTTCTAATATTCTGGATTTATATATCTATAGAACTTTTCCCGAAATGCTAAATTATTATAGCAAAAATTTGAATTCCTATTCTGATAAAATTAATGAATATCAGAATCTTATGGCCAAAGGAGGAAAAAGTGAATCAAAAATATGAAAGCATGATCATAATTGATCCAAAGCTTCCGCAAGAAGAAGCTAAAGCTGAAAATGAAAAATTCGTCGAATTTATGAAATCTGAAAACGGCGAACTTATTGAAACTAACTTTATGGGAAGAAGAAGGTTAGCTTTTGAAATAGAAAAGAAAACAGAAGGTTATTATTTCGTTAACTATTTCAATTTCGAAAATCAGAAAATAAACGTCATTGATCGTTATTATAAATTAAATGAAAATATTTTTAGACATAATATTCTTCGTATAGAAGATTAGGAGTTATCATGGCCGGAGAACTTAGATTTCCAAGAGTAAATATGGTTATTATTTCAGGTAGATTAACTAGAGACATAGAACTTAGATATACACCCAAAGGAACAGCGGTTGTAGCAATACCGATTGCTTTTGACAGATATTATAAAGATGAAACTGGGGCTGATAAAACAATTGCAAGTTTTATTGATGTAATTGCTTGGACTAAAACAGCAGAGTATTGTGCTAAAAATCTTCATAAAGGAAGTCCTATCTTGGTTGAAGGATATCTTCAAACCAGAACTTATACAAATAAAGATAATCGGAATATAAAAATAACTGAAATTGTTGCAGCTCGGGTGAATTTATTAGAGAAGAATTTTGAAAAAAACACCAATAATATTTCTGAGATCCCTGAGACATATAATAACGATTATGCAACTAAAAATGATACAGAGGACGATATTCCGTTCTAATGAAAGGAGAATAAAAAATGGCTTACGATAAAAGAAAAAAGTTTTTCAAGAAAAAATCTTGCAGATTCTGCGGGAACAGTCAGATTAAAATAGATTATAAGAATTCAGATATGTTAAAAAATTACATTTCTGAAAGTGGTAAAATTGAACCGAGACGGTTAACAGGTACTTGTGCAAAACACCAAAGAGCTTTAAGTACAGAAATCAAAAAAGCTCGTCAAATGGCTTTATTACCTTACGTAAATAAATAGACGTGATAGTAATTTCTTTCATTACAGTTTTGTTGAGTATTGTTTCTCCCGCTTTGGGTTTGATTTATTTTATTCCTTCGGGAGGTAAAATATTTATTGAGAATCCAAAAATAAGAAAATATGTCTTTCCTCAAATACTGATTTTGATTTTTTCAGCTATTTATTTCAAAGTGATAAGTTTGCCGGAAGGGATTGATGTTGTTTTAACTTATTCAATTTCCTTGCCGATATTCTTTTATTTTTTAATAAAAAAAATGGATTATGGAAAATCATTAGAAATATTCGGAGGGTTGACCACGATATTTATCTCATTAAAATTCTTTCTTTTGAAAAATTATATTATTCAAAATTGGGAAACTTCAATAGAAAATATCAGTAAACTTATGGAGAAAATGAATATTACTGCTGAGCAAAAAGAAATTTCTCAACAATTAATTGTTTCGTCAAAATATGTTTTTATTCATTATACCGTGGCCATAACAACAGTTTCATTAATTTTAGCTTTGTATATTGGTTCATTGGTACTAAATAAAAAAATAATCATTAAATGGAATTATAGCAAACATAGTTTTAGCTTTGAGATTGTATATTTATTAATAATAGCAATCTTATGCTCACTATTTAGCATTAGCCATTATATCGGAATAAACCTTTTAATAATATTGGGTAGTTTTTTCTTAATTCAAGGTTTAGCTATTTTGAATTATTATTGGGGCGGATTTATGAGAAGATCGAAAGTTTTTACTTTCTTTTTTATCCTTACCCTGATTTTAAATCCTTATGTTTTGTTATTAATTGCGTTAGTAGGATTAATGGATATGTGGTTTGATATAAGAAAAATAAGAGAAGTGGAGGAATCGAATGAAGATAATCCTAATTAAAGATATGGAAAACCTCGGATTAGCGGGTGACGTAAAAGTTGTTGCTAACGGTTATGCCAGAAATTATCTTTTACCTAGAAAATTGGCTATTTTAGCTACACCATATAGTTTAGGGAAAATTACTGCTATCCAAGAAAAAGCAGTTGAAGAAAGAAATGAAAGAACTAATAATTTGAAAAGCATTGCCGGAAAAGTTGATGGCACTGAATTATCATTTACCAGAAAAGTTGATAGCAATGAAAAAATGTACGGTTCAATCTCTGAAGTTGATATCTTTAACGAATTAATTAAACTGGGATTTGACGTAAAAAAATCAAATATAGTTTTAGAAAAACATATCAAAGAACTTGGCGAATTCAACGTAGAAATTAATTTTGCACCTGAAATAAAAGCTAATATTAAAATATTGGTTGAAAAAGAATAACTCCAAAATAGGGGGAATTAAATGAATAACACTTTAAAGACTATCGGACAAATTGCCGGTTGGTTGGGATTATGGGCTGTTTTTTCATCGGTTGGTTTTGCAACTGATAACCCTCAATTAATGGTTCCTGCTTACGCAATTTTTTTCTTATTGGTTTTTGGATTGGTTTTGATTTATGTTAAAAGCCATAAGCAAGTTTTGGTGACTAATAGTAAATCTACCGTAAAGATTAAAAAAATTTCAGGAGCTTTTTTAGTTGGATTATCTTTTTATATGCCAACTTTGTTTGTGAAGGGAGCTCATTTTACTTCCGGGATATATATTTTGATAACAGCGTTAACAATTGTTGCAGTTGCAATTTCTGTTGGTGCAATAATGTTAATAAATAAAAATAGGCAGAAAAATATTGCACTTGAAATAGTGGGATATTTAATTCTTGTTCTTGTTTCTACACTTCCGGCGATAGCTATGGTTCAGTATGACAATAGTTATAGTGCTTTAGGAACAGCTTATTACGCTGCTTTGGCAGTGGCGACACTTTCTTGGTGGGGAATCAGTTTATTTACTGCTCGAGAACAATAAGAAGAAATGTCTTTTAAGAAAGCCGGTAATATTTTCCACAGTCTTTTATTTAGATTGGCAGGTGCAAAATATAGAGATTTTGTCAGACTGGTTTTAGTTTGGGAAGATGTTGTTGGCCATCTTTTAGCTGAGAAAGCAAAAATATATAAGGTTGATGGAAACGTTGTTTTTGTCAAAGTTGATAATAATATCTGGATGCAAGAATTAGTTTTGCTAAAACCGGAAATTAAAAAAAAATTAGAAAGACAATCCGGAATAAAAATTAAAGAGATTGTCTTTTTTATAAAAAATAATTAAGAGTATAATATGAAAATAGCCCCTTCAATTTTATCATCTAATTTTGTTAGACTTGAAGAAGAGATAAAGAAAATTGAAAAAGACGGAGCAGATATTGTTCACTTAGATGTGATGGACGGTCATTTTGTGCCTAATTTAACATTTGGGATGCCGGTTATAAAACAAATACGTAAAATAACAAAACTTCCTTTAGATGTCCATTTAATGGTGCAAAATCCTGAAAATTACATAAATGATTTAGCTCAAATCGGAGTAGAATATGTTTCTGTTCATCAAGAATCGTCTGTTCATCTTCACAGATTAGTTACCGAAATTAAATCAAAAAATATCAAAGCAGGTGTTGCTTTAAATCCAAGTACGCCAGTTGAGATGCTTTATCCTATTCTAAAAGATATGGATTTTGTTCTTTTGATGAGTGTTAATCCCGGTTTTGGCGGACAATCTTTTCTTCCTTTAGTGTATGATAAAATGGATAAATTACAGAAAAAGATTAATGAATATAATCTTTCTTTGGAAATTGAAATTGATGGTGGAGTTAATTCTGAAAATGCTCCCATTTTGGGAAAACATGGTGCCGACATTTTAGTTGCCGGTTCTTATGTTTTTAAAAGTGGTGATTATTCGCAAGCGATAAGGAGTTTAAAATAATGTTTGGAGAACTTACAGATCGTCTTGACGATGTCTTTAGGAAACTTAAAGGTCACGGTACTTTAACAGAAAAGAATATCAAAGATTCTTTGAGAGAAATTCGAAGAGCTTTGTTGGAAGCGGATGTTAATTTTAAAATCGTAAAAAAATTTATTAAAGATGTTGAAGCTAAAGCAATCGGTGTTGAGGTTTTAAAATCTCTCCAACCCGGTCATCAAGTTGTAAAAATTGTTCATGAAGAATTAATTAAATTGATGGGCGATAATCAACTGAAAATTAGATTATACGATAATAAAATTACAAAAATAATGATGGTTGGATTGCAAGGCTCCGGTAAAACAACAACCTGTTCCAAATTGGCTAATTATTTTCGCAAGAAAAGTAATGCCAAGCCTGTAATGGTTGCTTGTGATGTTTATCGCCCGGCTGCTATTCATCAACTTCAAGTTCTTGGAAAAGGTCTCAATGTCCCGGTAATCTCTGATGAAAGTACTAAAGATGTAATAAAAATTGCTGATTCCGCAATGAAATATGCTGACAAAAATATGCTTAATTTGGCTATTTTTGATACTGCCGGACGTTTGCAAATTGATAAAGAAATGATGAAAGAAGTTAGAGATTTGAAAAAATTTCTCAAACCTGATTTTATCTTTTTTGTTGCAGATGCAATGACCGGTCAGGAAGCTGTTAATGTTGCGAAAGAATTTAACGAGCAATTGGAAATTTCCGGAGTTATTTTAACTAAAATGGATGGTGATGCTCGTGGTGGTGCTGCCTTATCAATTAAAGCGGTTACAGACAAACCAATCAGTTTTATCGGTACCGGAGAAAATCCAAACGATATTGAAGAATTTTATCCTGATAGAATGGCTTCTCGAATTCTCGGAATGGGCGATATTCTCTCATTTATCGAAAAAGCTGAAGAAACAATTGATGCAAAAAAAGCAGAAAAATTAGCAGAAAGATTAAAGAAAAACAAATTTACTTTTTCTGATTTTTTAGACCAATTACACCAAATTCAAAAGATGGGACCTTTAGAACAAATTATGGGAATGATTCCCGGAATGAACACAAAAGCATTAAAAGATGTTAAAGTGGATCCTAAAGAAATCAAACATATTGAAGCTATAATTTACTCTATGACTTTGAGGGAAAGAGAAAAACCTGAATTAATTAATGGACAACGAAGATTGCGAATTTCCAAAGGAAGTGGTACTTCGGTTCAAGAAGTAAACAGGTTACTAAAACAGTTTTCTCAAATGAAAAAGATGATGAAAAAATTTAATAATCCGAAAATGTTAAAAAGAATGTATAGGTCAAGATAAAATAAAACTTGACGATAAACATCGCTTTTTATGACTTTCAAATATTTAATACAAAAATAAAAAAAAGGAGATAAAATGGTCAAATTAAGACTAAGAAGAATGGGTGCAATCGATAAACCGTTTTATCGTATTGTAGCAGTTGATTCAAGATTAAAAAGAGATGGAAAATACCTTGAATCTGTTGGCTATTACGATCCGAAGACAAATCCATTAACTTTAAAAGTTGATACAGATAAAGTTATTAAATGGTTACAAGTTGGTGCACAACCAACAGATACAGTTCGTTCTTTATTTAGAAAAGCAGGTGTCCTTGAAATATGGCACAAAATGCGTTATGTAAAGACAGAAGAAAATCAAGCTGAAACAGTAAAAGAAGCTTAATTCTCAGAGGAGAAATAGTGAAAGACCTGGTAGAATTTATAGTAAAAGCGCTGGTTGATGATCCTGACAAAGTTGATATAACTGAGGTTGATGGTGAAAAAACTACGACTTTTAAACTTAAAGTTGCGAAAGAAGATATTGGTAAAATAATTGGGAAAAGAGGTAGAACAGTTGGTTCAATACGAACTATTTTAAATGCTGTTTCTACAAAAAACGGGAAGCGAGCGGAATTAGAAATAGTTGAGTAATGAAAGTAACCGATTTGATTCCTATTGGTAGTTTAAGTGCTGTTTTAAATAGTAACGATTTGGTCTCTTTCAAACCAAATCGTAATTTTATTGATGAATTTTTGGACATTTCAGATGTCTTTGTGGTCTTTACAGATGATAGAGTGAGATATTTAACTATTGAGCAGGTTTTGAATAAGAACAACAAAATTCTGCTCAAATTTATTGAAGATGAAGTCTTCGATGAAATAGCTGAATCAACCGGTGTAAAACTGATGCTTGACCCGGAAACCGCTTCAAAGTATGATTATGATTTTTTTAATTATGAAGGAATGAAAGTCGTTTTTGAAGATAAAACTTTCGGGAAAGTTGTGGATAGTTTCTACAATTCTCAATATATGATTTTTAATGCGGTTGATGGGAATGGTAATGAAATTATGATTCCGAATGTTGAAGCTTATATTTCGAAGATTGATTTTGAAAATAGAGTTATTTATACAAACTCAGTTGATCTTTTAAAAGATATATGATAATAGATGTGTTAACGTTGTTTCCGAATATGTTCTCATCAGTTTTGAATGAAAGCATTGTTAGGAGAGCCTTAAAAATGAATGCGGTTGAAATAAACATTACAGATATTCGTGATTTTACTTTCAACAAAAATCGTCAGGTCGATGATTATCCTTATGGCGGTGGAGCGGGAATGGTTATTAAAGCCGAACCTATTTCCTTAGCACTGGATTTTGTTTTGAAGGCAGAAAAACCGCCTGTAATTTATTTTACCCCTCAAGGTAGATTATTGAAGCAGAAGGTTGTGCGTGAGTATTCAAAGGAGGAAAGAATTGTTCTTCTTTGTGGACACTATAAAGAGATTGATCAAAGGATTAGAGATATCTACGTTACGGATGAAATATCGGTCGGAGATTATGTTCTTTCCGGTGGAGAAATTCCGGCAATGATGATGATAGACGCTTTAGCAAGACTTCAAGAAAATGTCTTGAGCGATATTGAATCAGCATTAACGGATTCTCATAATTCAAATCTTTTGGGTTGTCCGCATTATACTCGTCCTAACAATTTTAAAGGAAATTTTGTGCCTGCTGTTTTGATATCGGGAAATCACAAAAAAATTGCTGAGTGGAGAAATAAAAAAGCTATGGAATTAACAAAAAAAAGAAGACCGGACTTATTAAAAGATGAGTAATTCATTATATCTTGGTTTGGTACATTACCCTGTTTATAATAGGAAAAATGAGATTGTTACAACTTCAATTACTAATCTTGATTTGCATGATATTGCCAGAAGTTGTAAAACTTATGGAGTTAAGACTTTTTTTTGTATTAATCCTTTGGAAAGTCAAAATATTTTGATGTCGAAGATTAAAGATTTTTGGCAAACAGATGCAGCTTTGAAATTTAATAGTGACCGAGTGGAAGCTTTTAAAATTCTGCAATATTCGAAAGCAATTGAAGACGCAAAAAAAATGATAATGAATCAGGAAGGATATGATCCGATTGTTGTTACAACAACAGCTATGGTCGTTGATAATCAAATAGCAGTAAATGATCTTGTTGAAATACAAGAAAACATAAATCGCCCAATACTTTTACTTTTTGGTACCGGTGGCGGGTTGGTAAAAGATATACATGATTCTGTAGATTATACTCTTCTGCCTTTAAATGGTGTAGATAATTATAACCATTTAACTGTAAGAAGTGCCGTAGCCATATATTTGGATCGTTTTTCTTCTGAAAAATATAGGAGGAATTATGGATATAGTTCAAGTGTTAGGAAAGGAAAATCTTAGAACGGATTTACCAGATTATAAAGTTGGTGATACTGTAAAAGTTCACTACAAAATTAAAGAAGGGAATAAAGAAAGAATTCAAATCTTTCAAGGAATTGTAATTCAAAAACGCGGTGCCGGAATTTCCCAGACATTTACAGTTAGAAAAATTAGTAATGGTGTTGGTGTTGAAAGAATCTATCCTCAACATTCTCCACTTATCGCTAAACTTGAAGTCGTAAGATTTGGACGCGTTAGAAGAGCTAAATTATTTTATCTTAGAAAAGTTAAAGGTAAAGCAGCTCGCGTTAAAGAAAAAAGAAAATATTAGTATAATCGGGAGTCATAAGACTCCCTTTTTTATTTTTATGTTTATAGATTATTTGGATTCAGTTGTCGGTAAAATTAAAATTTCCGCTGATGAAAATTATCTAAATGAAATTCAATTTGTAGATTCCCAAAATTCTAAAATAAATTGCAATAAAATTACCGACGAAGCCAAAAGACAATTAACAGCCTATTTTCAACGAAAAATTATCGAATTCAATCTTCCTCTAAAACTGATAGGAACGGAATTCCAAAAAAAAACTTGGAAAGAAATTGCCAGGATTCCTTTTGGGAAAGTTCGTACTTACGGTCAAATTGCCATTTCTCTCGGAAATAAATATTATTCTCGTGCTGTGGGAAATGCAGCCGGTAAAAATAAATTTCCGATAATAATTCCTTGTCATCGTGTTGTCGCAAATTCACACATCGGAGGATTTTCTTCCGGAGTTGATAAAAAGATTATTTTATTAAAATTTGAAAAATATATAAAGTGAGGTTAAAATGAAATATTTATTTGGTCCTGTTCCTTCTCGAAGATTAGGAATTTCACTTGGTGTAGATTTAGTGCCATTAAAAGTGTGTACACTAAATTGTGTTTATTGTGAGGTTGGACGCACAACAACTCTTACAACTGAAAGAAAAGAATATGTCCCAATTGATGATGTTATTGCTGAATTGGATGAATATCTTTCTGAAAATCACGTATTGGATTATGTTACTTTTTCCGGTCAGGGAGAACCAACTCTTAACAGCGGAATTGGGAAGATAATTAAATTTGTTAAAGAAAAATATCCTCAATATAAATTGGCTTTAATTACAAACGGTACTTTATTTTATGATGAAAAATTGCGTAAAGAAGTGCTGGATGTTGATATGATTTTACCATCTTTAGATGCTGTAATAAAGAATTCTTTTATCAAAGTAGATCGACCTTCCCCAAATCTTAAATTAGATAAGATTATAGGTGGTTTGATTTCTTTGCGTCAGGAATTTAAAGGTCAAATTTATTTGGAAGTCTTTATTGTGCCGGGCTTGAATGATTCTGAAAAAGATATTAAAGCTTTGAAAGAAAATATTGAGAAGATTAATCCGGATTTGGTTCAGTTAAATACTTTGGATAGACCGGGAACAGAATCTTGGGTGATGGCGGAATCTATTGATACTTTGAAAAAAATTGCGGAAGAATTGTCTCCAATCAAAGTTGACATTATCTCAAAATATCATGCTCGTACTGAGATTGAAAGCTATGATAAAAACATAGAAGAATTTATTTTGAAAACAATTCAACGCCGACCCTGCACAGATATTGATTTGAAAGATATCCTAAATATCCATATAAATGAAATAAATAAATATCTCTCTCAAATGTTAGATGATGGGAAAATTATTGCTGAAGAAAGCGAAAGAGGAACTTTTTTTAGAATAAAATAAAAAGAGGTAATAATGATTAAAATCAAAACTAAAGATGAAATAAAAAAAATGAGACGGGTTGGAAAACTTGCATCGCACCTGTTAGATTATATAACCCCATTTGTCAAAGAAGGCGTTTCGACCCAATATTTGAACGATCTTTGCGAAGAATTTGCTCAAAAAAATAATGCTATTTCCGCACCGCTAAATTATGAAGGATTCCCGAAAAGTATTTGTACTTCCATAGATAATGTTGTTTGTCACGGTATCCCTTCAAAAGATGATATTCTTAAGGATGGACAGATAGTTAATATTGATGTAACTCTTATCTTGGATGGATATCATGGTGATACTTCCAGAACTTTTCTAATTGGAAATGTTTCCGAAGATGTGAGAAATTTAGTAGATAGAACTGAAAAAGCGATGTATAAAGGTATTAATGCCATTAAACCGGGAAAATATCTTTATGAAGTTGGGAAAGCTATCGAAAAATATATTTCAAAATTCGGTTATTCAATTGTACGCGATTATGGTGGTCATGGAATCGGAAAAGAATTTCATGAAGAACCTCAAGTTTATCATAATTATACCAGAGAAAACAAAATTCTTTTAAAAGAAGGAATGATTTTTACTGTTGAACCAATGATAAATATGGGTAAATCTTATAAAGTTGTTACATCTCCAATCGATGGCTGGACTGTTACCACAAAAGATAATAGCGTTAGTGCACAATTTGAACATACTGTTCTGGTAACAGCTAAAGGTGCCGAAATTTTAACCAAAAGTTAAGGAGTTATTGGAATGAAATACGATGATATTTCGTTAGATAATTTGGATGAATTTTTTCCTGAAAATTTTACTGATGAAGAAAAATCAGAAGCAAAAACAATATTTTTGAAAAAGATTTCTTTGGAAGCTCATAAGTTTTATAAAGGTAAAATTCAAGTAGTCCCAAAAGCCGGTGTTTATGGATTTAATTGGTTTAATGTTTGGTACACTCCGGGCGTTTCTAAAATTTCCACTTCAATTAGGGACAATAATCTTCTTTCTTATGAAACAACTAATCGCGGAAATTCTGTGGCTGTGGTAAGTGATTCCACTCGTGTTTTAGGTGATGGTGATGTAACGCCTGCCGGAGGAATGGGAGTGATGGAAGGGAAAGCTTTTTTAATGAAATATCTGGGTGGAATTGATGCAATTCCGCTTTGTATTAATTCTAAAGATAAAAAAGGAAATCCTCAACCTCAAAAAATCATTGATTTTGTAAATATGGTTTCACCTAGTTTTGGGGCGGTTAATTTGGAAGATATTTCTCAACCGAATTGTTATCGGGTTCTCGATGATTTACGGGAGAATTGCGAAATTCCGGTCTGGCATGATGATGCTCAAGGTACTGCCTGTGTAATTTTAGCCGGATTGATAAATGCAGTTAAGTTGGCTGGCAAAACTTTGGGTTCGATAAAATTGGTGATGATGGGAGCCGGTGCGGCAAATTCTACAATTGCCGGGATTTGTATCAAAGCTGGTGTAAATCCGAAAAATATCATAATGTTCGATAAAGACGGTTCGTTGAATTCTGATCGAAAAGATTATGAAGAAAACGAAAAATATTATCATCAATGGGAATTGTGCCGAACAACTAATCCAAATAAAATTAATAATATTGAAGATGCTTTCAAAAATGCCGACGCAGTTATTGCTTTATCAAAACCGGGACCGGATACAATTAAACCGAGTTGGATAAGTATGATGAATGAAAAATCTATCGTCTTTTCCTGTGCAAATCCCGTACCTGAAATTTATCCTTTCGCTGCTAAAAAAGCGGGAGCATTTATTGTAGGAACCGGACGGGGAGATTTCCCAAATCAAGTGAATAATTCTATAGGTTTTCCGGGGATATTAAAAGGTACTTTGATTGTTAGATCTTCCAAAATAACCGATAATATGGCAATTGCCGCCGCTAAAGCTCTTGCTGAATTTGCAGAAAATAGAGGGATAAATCCGGATAATATTGTTCCTAAAATGCAAGAGAGGGATGTTTTCCCGTTTGTTGCGTCAAAAGTAGGTGTTCAAGCAATTAATGATGGCGTAGCCAATCTTATTAAGTCTGAGAAAGAAATCTATTTAGAAGCTGAAAATGATATTAAAAAATCCTTGGAACTAATTGAGATGATGACGGATAATAATTTAATTAAAAAACCTCCGATTTCATTGATAAAAGAAACCATTGATTGGACGATAAAAATGATAAAAAAATAGCCTGCATAAAAACAGGCTTTTTTTGAATTAAATTGATCTCTCGTTAAAGAAATCTATTCATCGGCTAATTCGAAATCTTCGACTTTAACTCCATCGATATAAAGGAGTTTTGGATTTGAAGGCATTCCCGGTTTTTGGATTTTTTCCGAATCATTTTCTTCAACCATTCGCCAAATTTCCCACTGATCTTCATCTCCATCTACGCAAAAACTTACATTTTTCTTTACAAAATCATCAATAATAAATTGAATTTGCGGTAAAGGTTCTGCTTTTGTAACAGGGATACAAAAGTCTTTTTTATGATAAACATATTTCTGTTTACTGCTCATTTTTCCTCCTAAATTATTAAGTTTAATTTGATTTATCATTTATCAGTGTCAATAAAAAAAACGATTATTTTGAAAATAAATTTGTAACTTATTGAAAAACAGTAAAATATGATACAGGTATAATCTTTGATACAATCTAAAGACTCCCCCCCGTCAAAAAAAATTCTTCGCCGGTTATATATTTATTCTCTTCAGAAATAAGAAAGTTTACTAATCCAAAAACATCTTCAAAAGAAGCCAATCTTTTTAATGGAATGGAATTTAGTTTTTCCGAATAATATTTTTGACGAAATTTAACATATTCTTCCGGGAATTGGCTGTTATCAATTTTAACAGGTCCGGGCGAAATTGCATTAATAAGAATATTGGGTTCTTCTTGAGCCAAAGTTCTGACCAAATTTGAAATTGCGGCTTTTGATGCTGAATAGGCTGAACCGTTTGGAAGTCCGATACGCGTTACATTTGAAGAGAATAAAATAATTTTTCCTTGAGATTCACGTAAATAAGGTATTGTTTTTTTTAAAATATAATAAGTTCCCAAAAGATTTACTTTGATGATTTTTTCCCAAAATTCTGAATTTGTCTCCGATAGTTTTTTTGAATCAGAGCTTCTTAATGATGAAAAATGTATAAGATTATTTATCGCAAAACCACTTTTATTTATAATTTCTTCAATTCCGTTTTCGACGGATTTTTCCGATTCCAAATTAATTTTTTCAATGTAAATTCGGGAAGGATATTCTGCTTCTAAATCTCTAATTCGAGAATCATTTTTATGAATTAATAAGAGAAGATTGTGATTTTTTTCAATCAATTTCTGAGAAATGAAAGAGCCAATATTACTATTTGCTCCCACAATTAAGGTCGTATTTTTCATATTTAATTTTCTTGTGTTGAGATAGTTGTTAAAATTTTATTAGCCAATTCAAGTTTACTTCCGGTAAAATCCATCATAGAATTTTTAGAAAGAATTATCGCTTTTGTTTCATCATTACCTGAAACATTCAAATGATTTGATACTATCCAATCCAGATTTTTTTTCTCTAATTTCTTCAAACCGTTTTCGATAATATTTTCGGTCTCGGCTGCAAATCCAACCAAGGTTTGCGAATCGGTTTTATCTTTTCCTAATTGAGCTAAAATGTCTTTTGTACGAATGAGTGATAAGTTTAGATTTCCTGATTTTTTTATTTTACTTAGACTAATTTGAGCGAATTTATAATCGGTAACAGCTGCACTCATAATTATGATGTCGTTTTTCGGAGCTTCTTCCATCATAACCTCGTACATTTCATCAGCAGAAATTGCTTGAATAGAATCTATATAATGAGGCTTTTCAACCGTGATTACGGAATGAACTAAAGTTACTTTTGCTCCTCTTAAAGCTGCAGAACGGGCGAGAGCTATTCCCATTTTTCCGGAAGAATGATTTGATATAAATCTCATCGGATCCAGAGATTCTCGGCAGGCTCCGGCGCTAATCAAAATATTTTTGCCTTCTAAATCTTTGGTGTGATTGAGATAAAGTTTTATGGCGGAAATTATTTCTAATGTTTTCGGATAACGACCTTTTCCTATTGTTCCACAAGCTAAAATTCCCGATTCCGGTTCGAGAAAATAGTAATTTAAAGATTCTAAATATTTGATATTTTTTTGGACAATTGGATTCGAATACATATTAATATTCATTGCCGGAATGAAAAGAACAGGTTTACGAGAAGCAATAATTGTGCTGGTAAGTAAATCATCAGCAATGCCGTTGGCAATTTTTCCAATCACATTTGCAGTTGCCGGAGCGATAACAATTAAATCAGCCCAATCGGATAAATAAATATGAGGAATTAAAGTATCATCATCAAAATTATCAATATATGGTTTGTTGCCGGATATGGAATGGAAAACTATCGATGAAACAAATTTTAGAGCATTTTTTGTAAGAATGACATTAATATTTGCTCCGTTTTTTTTCAAAGTACTAACTAATTCAATAGCCTTATAAGCGGCAATTCCACCTGTAACACAAACGAGAATTTTTTTATCTTTAAGCATTTTCATACCTCACGGTCTTTTTTATAATCTTTTTTCAGGTGTTTTTAATGTCAAATAAAATACGCCGATTATCCTTAAATAAGGATATTTGTGAGTTCTATTCTTAAACTAATCAAAGTTAATTTTATTTCTTTGTTATTATCATCTGAGATTCATTTTGTAAATTTCAAAAAGACAAAACCGGATTTCTATATGAGAACAATCTGTCGGATTGTTTATTAGATTTATCAACCTCTAAAAATCTTTTTGAAAAGTTGCCACTTTTTCGAAAAATTTCGGGGAATCCAAATTCAATTTTCCCATTGACAATATTTTTTCAAAATTTTAAATGATTTTAAGTGATCTTGGAGACCTTTTGGAAGAAATAACTAAAAACGAAATAATGCCAATTCGTTCTCGGCTAAAAACCTTTGCAACTCACTTATTAGAACAAGGAGAAGATTTGAGAAAGATTATAAAATTTTTAGGTAACAAAAGTATTCTAACAATAGAAATATACACCCACATAATTTCAAAAGCATTTGAAGGATTAAAAATTCCTTTAGAAGAATTAAATTGAAATGATCTCAAAAATGGTAAAAAAGTTATAACGAACTTTTTATATTTTTGTCAGGATAAATGTTACAAGCAATAATTTCTTATAGTGATATTTATTATTTACAAAAATATACATTAAAAAATTTATAAAAAAAATATGGATATATAAATGGAAATCATTGAAAGCGTTAATATTGAAAATTTAATTGATGAAATACAGCATTTAGTTTATTCTTCTCGAAGGAGAGTTATAGCCAATGTAAATAAGGAGCATCTTTTAACTTATTGGAATATCGGAAAAATAATTATAGAGAAAGAGACAAAATCTCATATTAATAATCAAACAAGCCGGAAAATAATTCTACATATTTCAAAGATACTTACTAAAAAACTTGGCAGGGGTTTTTCTCGTTCTAACTTATTTAATATGAGGAAGTTCTATTTGTCATACCCAAATGTCCAGACGCTGTCTGGACAACTTACATGGTCAATTTATTGTGAGTTATTAGCTATTTCAGATTTAAATAAGCGTGCTTTTTATGAAAAAGAAAGCCAAAATGCAAATTGGACAGTTCGAGAGTTGAAAAGACAAATAAATAGTTCCTTATTTGAAAGATTGCTACTTTCAAAAGGGAAAAATAATAAAAAAACTATTCTAAAATTAGCAAAAGAAGGGCAAATTATTAGCAACCCTGACGATCTAATAAAAGATCCTTATGTTTTTGAATTTTTAGGAATTCAGGGAAATAAACCTATTTTAGAAAAGGATTTAGAAAAACGACTGATTAAGCATATTGAAGATTTTCTTCTTGAACTCGGTAAAGGATTTATGTATATCGGTTCACAACAAAGAGTTACTATTAATAATACTCACTATTATGTTGATATGGTTTTCTATAATAAAATTTTAAAATCATACGTTCTAATTGAATTAAAAACAAAAAAGCTTCAAATATCTGATGGTGGTCAAATGAATACATATTTAAATTATTACAAAACGGAAATAAATGATGATAATGATAATCCACCTATTGGAATCATTATTTGTGCAGAAAAAGATGAAATTGCCGCTGAATATATTCTTGGCGGTTTAACAAATAGTATTTTTGCATCACAATATACTTATGTGCTTCCAAATGAAGAACAACTTATTCACCAAATAGAAGAAATTATTATAGATAATAAGGAATAATATGAAAAATATTCCAATTAAACCGATAACAAAAGCACCCACAATCAGCAAGAAGAATCGTGGCGTTCTCTGAGCATTAGCCGAAATACAGTAAGATGAGGAATAATTAATGGAAGATTATGTTTCAAAATACGGATTTACGGAAAATTCAATTCAACAAGAAGATGGAAATTTTATAAACTTCTTTATAAAAAACGATAATAAATCCAAAAAACCTAAACCTCTTTTTATATACATAATGGGTTCGGGAGCTTGCTCAATTATGATGAGAGTAGGAAATCAAACTGTTTCATCAATAATATTCAATTTAAGAGAAATAACAGAAAAATACCAACTTGTGATTTTAACAAAACCCTTCATTCCTTTTTATACTAATAACGACTTTCAAATTCCTCAAAATTTTTATATGAAAACAATTTGCCGGATTGTTTATTAAATTTATCAACCTGTTAAAATCTTTTTAGAAAGTTGCCACTTTTTCGAAAAATTTCGGGGAATCCAAGTTTTTATTTAACCTCGTTGACAACTTTATAAGGTATCAAAATGTTGTAAAAACAAAATAAATTAAGGAGTAATATCTATGAATAAGATTTATATTGATGGTAATTCTCTAACACTTGAGCAAATATGGGACATTGCGGTTAATGGTAAAGAAATAGCTTTAACAGCAGATTCTGAAAAAAAAATCAAGATTTGTCGTGAATATGTGGACAAGTTAGTTTCTGAAAATGAAGTTGTCTATGGTTTAACAACCGGTTTTGGTAAGTTTGCAACAATTAGCATTCCGGCGGACCAAATTGAAGAATTACAAGAAAACCTTATTTTAAGTCATGCAACGGGAGTTGGTGATTTATTTTCTAAAGAAGAAACAAGAGCAATAATGCTTTTGAGAATTAATGTAATGGCAAAAGGTCATTCAGGAATTAGATTAAAAACAATTCAGACCTTAATTGATATGCTCAATAAAGGCGTTCACCCTTGCATTCCTGAAAAAGGATCTGTTGGGGCAAGTGGCGATTTAGCTCCATTATCACATTTAGCATTGGTTTTATTAGGTAAAGGTGAAGCTGAATATAAAGGTAAAATTCTTTCCGGAGCCGAAGCAATGTCAAAAGCGGGAATAAAACCTATTCATCTGGCAGCTAAAGAAGGGCTTGCTTTAAATAATGGAACCCAGGTTATGACAGCTGTTGGAGCTTTAGCTTTATTACGAGCAGAAAATCTTGCCAGAATTGCAGATATTAATGCTGCAATGACAGTCGATGCTTTGTTGGGAACACCAACTGCATTTGACCCATTAATCCATAAATTAAGAGCTTATAAAGGGCAAGCGGAATCAGCCCAAAATCTTACAGCTTTATTAAAAGGCAGTTCATTAAGAGAATCTCATCGAAATTGCAAGAATGTTCAAGATGCGTATAGTTTGCGTTGCACACCTCAAGTCCACGGTGCGGTAAGAGATTCCTTGGCACATGTTCGAAAAGTCCTTGAAATCGAAATTAATTCTGCAACTGATAATCCCTTAATTTTCCCTAAAGAAGGTAAAGTTCTTTCAGGTGGAAATTTCCACGGCGAACCTGTTGCTTTTGCTATGGATTTTTTAGGAATGACAACAACCGAATTAGGAAATATTTCCGAGAGAAGAATGGAACAAATGTTCAATCCGGCTTTAAATAGAGGCTTAAATCCATTTTTAGCACCTCGCCCGGGTTTGGATTCAGGATTTATGATTGCTCAATTAACAGCGGCATCATTAGTTTCCGAGAATAAAGTTCTTGCACATCCTGCTTCTGTAGATTCAATTCCAACTTCTGCCAATCAAGAAGATCATGTAAGTATGGGAACAATTGGAGCTGTTAAAGCTAGAAATATGATAAATAATACAGCTTTTGTTTTAGGAATAGAATTAATGGCAGCTTGCCAAGCAGTAGATAATCGCGAATATCAAACTTCAAATGTTTTAGAAGCGGTCAAAGAAGAAGTTAGAAAATACGTAGAAATCATTTTAAAAGATAGAGTTATAAAAAATGACATCAATAAAATGAAAGAAATTGTTGATTCTGAAAAATTGGTTAATCTTGCAAAAGAATACATAAATATAGTTTAATGATAATGGGAGGAGTTCCTCCCTTTTTTGGAGTTTATTTTGAAATTGAAAATTTTCCATTTAACATTTATTATTTTAATAATAATATCCGGTTGTGTTTATTACAATACGTTTTATAATGCCAAAAATTACTTTGATGAAGCTAAAGCAAAATCCTTAAAAGACAATGGAAGACCGTCACCTCAGGCTATTTCGCTTTACAATAAATCAATGAAAAAATGTGGGATTATTCTTACTGATTATAAAGATAGTAAATATAGCGATGATGCTCTTTTTTTGTTAGCAAAATGTCTTTATAATAAGCAAAATTATATGCTGGCAAAAGAACAATTCGAAAATTTTCTGAAGAAATATCCCCAAAACGAACTTTGTCCGGAAGCAATTTTATATTCTGCCAAATCAGATTTTTTTCTTGGGAATAAACAGGAAGCTTTCACAAGATTAGAAGAATTTTTATTAAATGATAAAATGAAAAAATTTCACCCGAAAGCGTATTTAGTGTTATCGGAATATTATTTTCATGATAAATTATACTATTCCTCAGTAAAATATTTACAAGAGCTGATCAAGAAATACCCTGATTCTGAAGAATATGAAGAGGCTTTTTTTAGACTTGGAGAAATATATAACATTGCTAAAGATTATGAAAAATCATCAAAAGAATTTAAAAAATTTTTAAAGCACAGATTTTCCAGAAATAAAAAATTAGATGCCAGATATTATATAGCTTATAATAACATTATGTTTGATAAAGCAGACCTTGCCTTAAAACAAATTAAAAAACTTTTAAAAGATGAATATCGCGAAGATAAAATTCCCAGAATAAAACTAATTGAAGCCAGAGCAAATGCTAAACTTGGGAATTATAAAAAAGCTGAAACCGAATTTGATAATATTATTAAAGATAATCCTCGAAAAAAAATAGCAGCTTCCGCCTCATATTTTTTGGGAGAGATGTATTTCAGAAAACTTCATGATTACGAAAAAGCGATCACGTATTTTAATAAAGTTAAAACAAATTATAGAAAATCGGAATATATTACAAAAGCTCTTGAAAAAAGTACAATTGCCAGTCAAATCCTTCAATATAATTCTTCCGATAATAAAGATGTTAACACGGAAAAACTGGTAAGTCAGTCTTTTAAATTGGCTGATCATTATCTAAATATTCTAAATCTTCCTGATTCATCATTGACAGTTTATAATCAAATTATTAAAAATGATAGTTTGATGAAGTTAAAAATTGATTCTCTTAAAACTCAGATTTCCGATATTTCAGATTCTACCGATTCATTGATTGTTGCACATCGAGATTCTTTAAAAACATCATTAACAAAATTTTCCAAAACGCTCAATCTTTACGAAAATCAATTTGTTCCTTTTGCTAATTTTTTGAAATTGTGGATTTATAAAAATGTTAAGAATGATACGGTAAATGCTAATAAAACGTTTGAGATTTTGCAAAAACAATTCCCTGAAAATAAATATTATTTTGCAGCTAAAAAAGTTATGGAAAATCAAAAAGTAGATGAAATTATTTCTCCTCAAGAAAAGGCATTGAAGGAAAAATACGATGCGATAATTAGCCAATCAATTACAAAACCCGATTCTTCCATTATTCAATTAAAAGCTTTAGATATTTCGCAAGATTCAGATATTTATTGGAAGAAGATTTTTTCGCTTGGATATATTTATTATTTTGATTTGAAAGATACCAGCTCGGCTAAACCGTATTTTAATCAATTATTAGAGAGAAATTCGGAAGATGATTATTCAAAATTTATTAAGAATTTTTATGATGGGAAATCTTTTACAATTACAGATTCATTAGAATATCTAAACAAGCTACTTAGAGAAGAGAAGGCGAAAGCAGATACAACTAAAAAAGATGAAAAATAAGTTTTTTGATTTAAAATATCAAAATTTTTTTATTAAAAGTTTAGTGGTTTTAGCTTCGATGATTGCTGTTAATTTGCCTCTAAATATGCCTTTGTTATTTTTGGGGACTTTGTTTTACTTTTTACCATTTGCTAAATATCTCAAATTTTGGTTGAAATCGACGCTGTTTTTATTACCGTTTTTCATTTCATATTTGATTTTGGGAATGATATTCAACACGGATTTTTTTGAACAATTACGTTTTATCATAAAAATAATTTTTCTTGTTTTAATGTCGGTTTATTTTATCAAATCTTTGGATGTTGATAGACTTTTGACAGATTTTAAAGTTTTGCTAAGATTTAATTTTATCAAAAAAATAATGATTTTCCTTATTGCTTTGATAGAAATTACGCCATTTTTTTATGACAGTTTTCAAGCTAAAAAAGAGAAAGTTAAGAAAACAAATCTCTCAATTGCCTTTCATATTTTTATTAAAACTTTTTCCGAAGTTTTTTCTAAATTAGATGAAATAGAGATTATTGTCGTAGAAAAAATGGAGGATTATACGGAATCCAAATCGGCTCTAATAATGAATTTATACTCGCTAATAATGTTTATAACTCTCTATTTTTCAATCACATATTAGAAGGATTTTATGAAAAGAATTGCACTTCGAATAGCTTATGACGGAACAAATTATCACGGATGGCAAATCCAACCTAATGGGATTACCGTTCAGGAAATTTTGGAAAATGCTCTCTCTGAAATTGCAAAAATTAAAATAAAAATAAATGGCTCCGGTCGAACTGATAGCGGGGTGCACGCCTTAAATCAAATCGCTCATATTGATTTTCCAATTAATATGACTTGTGAACAAATAGTTAAAGCGATTACCCAAAAATTGCCCAACGATATTAAAATTTTAAATGCTTTGGAAGTTGAGGATGATTTTAATTCTCGATTTGATGCTCGTGAAAGGAGATATTTTTACTTTATCTCGAAAGAAAGAAATCCCTTTAACTCGCGATATAAAACACATTTTGCTCGAAAAGAAATCTTAGCGGATTCTATTCCGAATTTTTGTAAACAATTTTTGGGTGAACATGATTTTAGCGCATTTAGTAAACCAAATCCGGATGTTCCAAATCATATTTGTAATATAAAACAGCTGAATTTTTATGAACGAAAAAATGATTTTTACTTTGAAATTTCTGCGAATAGATTTCTTCATAATATGGTTCGGAGAATTGTTGGAACAATTATTAATCTTACCAATAAAGATTTTTCTCCGGAAATAATTTCCGAGTTATTGTTATTAAAATCAGCTAAACAACAATACATTTTTACTGCACCTCCCACCGGATTATTTTTAGCAAAAGTTTCTTATCCAAACCAAAGTATGAAAAAAGAAATGCTTCTTGCTGAAAAATTTTGTCAGGATTTTTTGGAAATTTAAAGCGTTATTTTAAAGATATTTTCCAAGAGATCTATCTGTAAATTAGATTAATTCTTGACTTTTATTCTTGTAAATAATGTTTGATTTTAATCTAAAATTAAGGAGTTTATAATGAAACGTCCAAGTTGGCATGAATATTTTATGAGAATGGCATTTTTAGTTTCGGAACGCTCTACTTGTTTGAGAAGAAATGTCGGGGCAATAATTGTAAGAAACAATCAAATATTATCATCCGGATATAACGGTGCTCCCAAAAACGTTCCTCATTGTGAAGAAACAGGATGTCTTAGAGAACAATTACATGTTCCGTCCGGTGAGCGTCATGAGCTTTGTAGAGGTGTTCATGCCGAACAAAACGCTATTATTCAAGCAGCTATAAATGGGACATCAATAAGAAACAGCAGTTTATATTGTACTCATCATCCTTGCTCCATCTGTGCAAAAATGTTAATAAATGCCGAGATAAGAGCTATTTATATTGCCAATGATTATCCGGATAAACTTGCAAAACAAATGCTCAAAGATGCTGAAATCGATTTATATCTATATGATAAAGAGACGGACGAAATTATAAAACTTCTTTAGAAGAAAGTTATTATAGTTTTCCACAGACTTATCCACATCAATGTGGATAGATAGTGTATAAGCTGATTTATAACAAAAAAAGAGCAAATGACCTTTGCTCTTTATTTTGGGGAGAGATTTTATTTTGCGATAGTTTCTAAAACTATTTTATTTGCCCAAAGAGCTTTACGGTCTTTATTTTCCATAAAATTCTTCAACATAAATTCCTTATCAAAACCAATCTTTTTATGAAAAACTTCTCTACCGTTGATATTCACAATTATCGGGATTTCCATATTTATCATTTTAGGATTTATATAAAGGCAGATTTCCCCAACTCGTGAAGTTTGAATATCAAACTCGTTTCCAAAATATTTAGCTTTAACAGCTCCGGAAATTTTTCCATAATGAAAAGCTTCATAATGAACAGCTTCAGGAAATTTTCCTTTCAAAAGAATTTCTTTATTATTCCTCAAAACGGTCAAAGTAACTTTTTCCCCTCGACTTGTTTGTGATTTATATTTATAAATATCGTTTGATTTCTCGACATTTTTACCGTCAAATTTAATAATAATATCATCTTTTTTAAGCCCCATTTTTTCTGCTAAAGAATTCTTATTTACTTTTAAAACATGGTCACCCTTTTCACTAAAATTTCTGTCGGGAAAATAACCGAAACTAAGACGCTCGTCGATTAATTCCGCACTATATTGTGTTTGCCAGTCTTGTTTGATTGCAGAAGTATCCAATTTTGTGATTGCCAGCCAATCGCATTTTCCGTATTCAACATCATCACATTCCCAATATAATTGTGATTTAAAAATATTTCGGGGATTTGTTTTCATAAAATTTATTATATTTGGATATGCTTCTTTCCAATAATCATTGCAATGTCCCATTCCCCAATATTCAGAATAGAAAAGATTTGCTCCGGCATCTAAAGCAACAGAGTATAATTTTCTCATATCTTTTGCCGGATATAAAGTGTCTTCATTAGTATTAATTGCGGCGAGAAATCTATTCCTTAAATTAGGTAAATAAATAGGTCGATTTGATTCTCCGCAACCAACTAAAATATCTCCGTTTTGAGGATAAAATGACGCAAAATCATCAGGTTTTGACAGTGAAATTGTGAAAGTTCCTGAACCACCGTCGGAGAATCCGGTGAGAAAGATTTGATTGTCATCCAAATTGTAATTATCTTTTACAAATCTAATTTGCTGTGAAATATTTTTCATTCCGACAAGATTCCACCAAAAACTTTTTTTATTGGCATTTGGAAATAAAACAAACCAATTGTTAGCTTTGGCAAATTCCAAAAATTGATTTTCTTTAATATATTCATCAAAATTTTGGGGAAAGTTTTTTCTGCCAATTCCACCGTGAAGATAGATAACCAGCGGGGTACGTTTATTGGCATCATATTTTTCAGGGATATAAAGATAATACGGAGCCTTTAACGAATCATTAATCACATTTACAAAATTTTTAACAATGCCTAATGAATCCGGTTGAGAATAATTATCCCATTGAGATATCCGATTAAATAACGTTTTCCCGTCTAAATTTTTACTTATTTGTAAAATTCCATCAGTTAAATTTCCTGCCAATAAAATTCCTGAACCTAAAACAGCGATTAAAAACAATAACATTTTTTTCATAATTATATTTCCTTTTTTTGACTTAGATTTCGTTCAAACAAATTACATTGATGAACTCGTTTAAATTGTTTTTTTATTTTTTCATCGTCCTCACCGACATAATGAGCGAAAGTTGTACATACATATAATTTTGGGATTTTGCTTTTTGATATTTCATCGCACTCCTCATCTTCAGCAAAAACGTGTAAATATGATTCTTTTCGGTTGAAGTTATGTGATTGATACCATTGCAAAACCCATTTATCATCGCGAGTCCATGCTTGAAGAATTTTAATATTATTTTTATGAAGAACTTCAATCGCTGATTTTAGAAGATTTGAGGCGATTCCCTGATTTCGATATTCAGGTAAGACGGCTAAATGCCAAATAACAGCTCCTAATTCTGTGGATTTATAAGCTACATCTCCAATATTTTTTTCAAACTCGATATCGATTAATCCCACAATTTTATCATCACATTCAGCGACAAGTTCAACAGCCGGATTGTTATAGACTTCTTTTTTCCGTTTCACATCATCAAAATAAGCGGAATCTAAAAATGAAAGTACTCGACATCGAAGCCACGAAAGTTCTTCCTCTTTTCGCTCATAATTGTATTTTCTGATTTTTACAAAATTGTTCAACGGCTTAAAATAGTTTTTGACGAGTAACTAAATATTCTGTCATTAATTTTTCAAAAGGTTCGTCCACCGTAAATGTATGGTATTCAATATTGTTAAACAAACATTCTTCTTTAATATTTTGATAAAATTTTTCCTTTGATTCCAAATAAGTTTTTCTAATTTGCCACGGTGAAACTACGATTGATTTTTCTGTCTCAGAATCGATAAATTCTGTTTCGCTTTTAAATTGGAAATCCCGTTCATTCTTATCTTGAATATGAAAAACCATCAAAGTATGTTTGTTATATCTAAAATGTTTAAAACCGCTAATCAGCTTTTCAGGGTCATCCAATAAATCAGAGATGAGAATAATCAGACTTCTTCGTTTGATTGATTCCGCCAAATTATGCAATATTTCTGAAGAAGATGTCTTGCCTTCCGCTTTTAATTTTACAAGATTTTTAACAATAATTTTTAGATTTGATTTTAACGCTTTCGGTGGAATTCGGTTTGTTATTTTATCATTAAAAGTAATAATTCCGGCAGCATCGTGTTGGCGAATAGCCAGATAAGAAATCGCTCCGGCAATTTTTTTGGCAAATTCAAGTTTGCTGTTTTCACTCTTATCAAAATCCATTGATTTACTATGGTCCAGTAAAATATAGACCTTCAGATTAGTTTCTTCTTCATATCGTTTGATATAATATCGTTCCGTTTTCGCAAATACTTTCCAATCGATTTTTTTTATTGAATCACCTTGATTATATTGTTGATAATCGGAAAATTCGACACTAAATCCATGATAAGGTGATTTATGCAAACCGGTCATAAATCCTTCCACAATATTTTTTGTTTGAAGATTAAATCGGTTTAGACGAGCAATCAGCGAATCATCAAGAATTTTCATTCTTTATTTTTTTTCATAAACCCTATCATAATTCCGAGCGGAAAAAGAATGACATAAGCAATAACTAAAATTATCGGAGAAATTACGCTATCTCCTGTTCCCATAATAACATATCCTATAATTGTAAGTATTACCGCTATCGATAAAATAATTTTATTTGATTTTCCGAATTGAAATCTTTCCATTTTATTTCTCCTTAAAATATTCATTTAATTTATTGTTTGCACTAATTACAGCGTCTTTCTCAGTATCAAGAATTATAGCTTGTTTAAAATAGTATTTGGAATCAGATATCCTACCTAATTTGAAAAAGATTTCGCCAAGATGATAAGCAATTGTACTACTTTGAATTTTGTCCAAACTGTCCGGCGGAAAAGTTTCCAGAGCTTTTTTGAATTTTCCTTGTTTATAATATAACCACATCAAACTATCCCAAACATTATCAGAAGTTGAATCAAGTTTTGTAGCTTCCAAAAGATATTTTTCGGCAACATCAAGTTTTATATTATTTTCAGCCATCATATATCCCAAACCATTTAAGATTTTAGAATTATGAGGATATTTTTTATTTGCGATTTCTAAAATATCGAGTGCTTTTTCAATCTTTTTATCCTTTTCCAAAATTGAGGAATAGAATAAATAAGCATCAATGTTTTCGTTTTGACTAATTTCTAATTTTGAGAATTTTTCTGCTTTTTCGAAATCTTGCTTTGCCAAATAGAAATAAGCTGTAAACAAATTAAAAGATTCTTTCACAGACGGTATTTTTTGGAAAATGATTTTAGCATTTTCTAAATCATTGTTATTGAGAAAAATATCGACAATATATACCGCATTATTTTTACTAATTTTACTAAAATCAATTTGTTTTAAAAATTCGTAACTATCGGAAGTTTTCTCCTTATCCAAACAATATTGAAAAAATAATTTAAAATTTTCATCTAAATTTTTGGAATTCAGATACGCTTTTTTTATTTTCGGAAAGTCATTGTTTTCATTTGTTAATCTAATTTTTTCAATCAGATATTCTATTTTAGCAAAGTCTTTTATTTTGGATAATGTTTCGATTGCTTTATCAATATTTCCTTGTTTCAAATATGTATTGGTCAAAAAGAAATATAAAATTTGCTGATCCTTTTTTTCAATAGAATAATTTGCGAAAATATTGTTCATTATTTTAGCCGCTTTATCATAATTTTTTAAATCATCTTCTATAGAAAAAATAGCTTTATCTATTCTAATATCTTTGAAACCGGTAAAGTAGTCTGAATATTTATCAATGGTTTTATTCTCTTTGTTTTGGATAAGAATTTCAAACAGGGAAATAGATATTTTTCGCGAAACTTTCTTTTTATGATCGATTCGTTTTAAGGTTTCTTTAATAAAACTATCTGTAAATTTATACTGAATAAGATTTTCTGCGTAATAATCAAAAGTTGTTTCATCATCCCATTTTTTATAGATAATTTTTGCCGCTTCCAGCACTATTGGATTTCTCATTCGGGTTAGATTTTCTAAAATGAAAATGTCATATTTTTCATTATCGCTTAATTTAATCGCTTTTTTGAGATTTTCAAGATTAGGTTTTTTATCTACGAAACCTTCCAATAAAAATAATTTATAATATTTTTCAGAAGTAGGTTTTATTTTGATAGATTCTTTCAATTCCGTAATTGCTTCCTTAAAATTATGATTTGTAATTAAAGCATTAATTCTTGAGAGGTATATTTTATCGCTTTTAAATCCTTCTTTGATAAATTTATCGGAAAGTTTGAGTAATTTGTCAATTTGAGTTTTATCTTGTTTAGAAAGTGCATCAAGAGAAAGAATTAACATCTCTTTTATTTCAAGACTTTTTGGATCATCTTTTTCTGCTTTTTCAAAAAGCTGTACCGCATTTTTATAATCTCCGTTTTGATAAGCCATATCGGCAATTGAAAAAGACATGATTGAATTAGCATTAAAATGCGGTTGCTCTGCGATTTTTTTCTGATTCTGCATTTGTAAATTTGAGCAAGATACAATGAAGATTACAGGAATTATTATTAATAATTTTTTCATATCCACCTAAAATTTCATTTTGTAATTAATTTGAATAGATCTATCCATTCCAATCGTTTTTGAGCTATTTTCAAGAATGTCATAAGCAATAAATCTTGCGTCAAGGAAATCGGTAAATCTCACGATTATTGCTGCATTTAAATAACCTTTCCCTGCTACTTTGAAGGAATCGGTGGAACTTATTTTATCTCCATTATCATTAAATGCCGGATCGTAATCGGCAACAAAAGTTACTGCATTCCCGATAGTTTTATCTATACCGACGAAAAAATCGATATCTTTGTCATTATCTTCATTTTCCATACTATAATTTGCTCCGGCATGAAGTCCGAAATTTCCCATAAAAAGATAATTACGACTTGCAACAGCATAAAATCCTTTAGATTTAATATCGTATCTTTCCAAATTTTTAAGATAAACTCCGTGTCCTTGTGAATCATAACCCAAAACAATTGCCGGCATCTTTGGTCCTTCGTCTATAATTCTAAATTTTGCGGAAAATTCTATATTGGGATGCCATTTTGGTTTTTCATTCCCGACAACTTGTTCCGCACCATAACTTACTCCAAACATAAATCTTGGGAAAAGTCCAACCTTTGTTCCGCATAAAACTCCATTTTCACGATATATTTTTGTGAAAACTTCAGCTTCACCTTTTTGTAAAATTCCGCCGGTTGGTGCATTTGCCAGCGTTTTTAATTCATAAGCATTAAGAAAGGTCATTAAAAAAAACAGTCCCGATATCAAAAAAAATTTTCGCATTTTATCCTCCGTATTTATTAAACACAATTTCTATATTTTTATAACAATTAATTTTTCATTTCAATAGTATTACTAATTATTTGAAGTTGGATTAAACCGGTCAATTTATATCCGGCAGGGAAATAAATTGAATTATCAACGATAACGGCAGTTTGTGATTTTTCATCGTAAAAGGCAAAAGCTTGGAAAGCTCCACCGATATAATATTTTTTATTTTGCCAACGTCCAATAATTTTCCATCCATCTCTCTGATTGATTTTAGATTTTTGAATACGAATATCGTCTTTAGAAAATTCATCTTGATCATAAACTTTCCAAGCGAGTTTTTTTCTGGTTTTTATCAGCCAATCAGCGTTGACACTATCTTTAGCCATTTTTTCATAATAAACGGTTATGTAACGATCATAGCCATCTTTAACAATTCTTTTAATAAATGAAATATAATGCTCTTCAGGTTTATTTTTATAAATAAAAAATATCTTTGGAATTTTAAGTTTGAAGGGGAATTTGGCGAAAGTTGAGTCAGGGAGAGTTTTAATCCCCAAAATATTTGTAGCTTCTCGATCAATTAATTTCTTTTTAAAAACATTAAAGATTTTCTCAGATTGGAGAATATTTAGTTTGAGAAGATTTCGCTCATTATTTCCCATCAAAATGACAACTTGTTGATCTCTAGCCCATAAATCATTTTTGGCAAAAAGTCCCACCGATTTCTTTTTCACGTCTTCGATAATTGCAGGATTTAATCTTGATTTGATATAATTTGAAACACTGTCTTGAGCTGCAACGTTAACCAAAAAAATCAGATTCTTATATTTATAAAATTGACTGATATCGCTAATATCGGCTCTTTTCACATCAAAGTAATTTTCATTTTGAGATGTAAAAACATTTCTTGCCAAAGATTTTTTTAAAGGTGTTTGAGCATATTTCCAAATGTGATTGCTGGCAAAGACATAAATAGTTTGTTTTTGCCCCCACGATAATGGTTTTGAATAATCAATTTTATTTCTGTTAGAATTGTTTGAGGAAGTTTTTCCGCATCCGAAAATAGTTAGAAATATGATGAATAATAAAGCGCTTTTTTTCATTTTTTGGCTCCAAGTTGAGTAAAATAATTTGCCCCGGAAAGAACTGTAACTAAGGCAACAATCCAAAAATAATATCTAAAAATTTTAAAAACCACTAAATTGTAATTTACTAATTCTTTGAAAATAAAAGTTAAAGAAATATAAACCAAGGCGGCAATAATCCCTGTCAATTGCAAAACTGTTTTAAGTTTTCCCCATTTATTTGCAGCGATAAAAATTTTTTTCTTCATATAATAATTTCTCAAAATAGTAACAGCTACTTCTCTGATAATAATGATAATTATTACAGCCATTGGAATGAAATAATATGTTTTAGTTGAAAGGGCGAAAAGAGCCGAAATCACTAAAAATTTGTCAGCTAAAGGATCCATAATTTTACCAAAATTGGAAATGATTTTATATTTTCTCGCTAGCATACCGTCAAAATAATCTGTAATACTGGCAGTAACAAACACAAAAAGACTGGCGAATGCTGCAATTGATTTTGGTTCAAAATAGAACATAAAATAAATGAATACAGGTACCAGTGCAATCCTGAATAGCGTTAAAATATTAGGTATATTTTTCATTAATTTCCTCTTCTTATATTTTTTAAATAAACTAATAATCCCGGGAAAAACAACATTCCAATTTGACTTGGAACATTGAATTTACTAATTTGAAGATGATAAATTTTGGCAATATAATTTTCCATAATTATGCTAATAATTGAAGCGACAAAAATCAGAGAGACGTTTTGGAAAATAAACTTAGTTGAACGTGTCTTTTTTTGTCCGCCGGTTGAATAAAAAATGTCCCAAAATTTATCTTCATTTTTTTCTAAAAGATTTTGAATTGTAAAGATAATCAGAATTCCCAAAAGCCATTCTGAAATCCAAACAATTGGTTTAAATTTATTTATTTTTTCAATTTTAAATAATGATTTTTTAACCATATCCGGATGAAATATTTTTTGAGATTTTGATGTTGCAAGTATTTTATTTAATTTCAAAAATTTTGAATTGTTTAGATTCTTCGGAGAAATTTTAACAGTCATAATATTTGGATAATTAGTTTCATCGATAAGATTAGAATATTTTTTTAGGCCATATTCTTTTATCAACATTGGAATTAAATCAGTTTTTTTTTGAATAATTATTTTGAAAGACGTTAGAGAATCTAACCTTGTTTTTAAAGATTCAAGACTTTTTAATGATTTATCCGCAATGATAATCTTTTCAGACTTTATTTTATTCTCATTTATTTTTTGAATAAAATCAAGATTTGCATTTATCAAATCAAACGTAAAAATCAATGAGATAAAGATGCTGAAGAGGATAAGATTTTTTTTCATTTTACCAGAAATCCATTTGAGATTTTATATGTTTTAGGAATTCGATCAATTTTGTTTTTGGCAGTAAAAATAAAACTTGTTCCGCTTTTGAGAGAATTTTCGATTAAAGAAATTACTTTGATAAATTTAATTTCGTCAAACATCAAGTCAAAATCATCAATGATAATTAAATGTGGTTTTCTCGAAACGGCACGGATAATCTCGATTATTTTTTTATCAGAAAACGACATATTTTTGGGGTATAAATTATCAATATCTTCAAAATTAAAAATCTTAACCGAATCAAAAATTTTGCTTTTCAGGTTCTCACTTTTTCTTTTAAAGGGAATCAGAATATTTTTTAAAACACTAATTTCATCGATAAGATTATCATTTATCCCGATTTTAATAATTATCGGTTTTTCTGTCAGAATTTCGAAACTATCTTCAAAACCATTTGGATGTGATAAAATAAAATCACAAAACAAACTTTTCCCCGAATTGTTTCTCCCGACAATTTGAATAACTTCACTTTTTTCGAGAGTTAATTCTTTAATAGTTAAAAAATTTTCGCCAAAATAATTTCTAATAGAACATTCTTTAAATTTTAGCATTTATAAATTCCGCGATAAAAAAGGATTTTTTAGTATTTTTAAGAATAGTTAAATTGAGTATTTTAAATTTATAGTACTGCATTTTTTCTTGAAATTCTTCCAGGCGAGATTTGGGATAAATTAAATAGCTTTTGCCATTTTCAGCTAATTTATTTTTCACCAAATTTAGCACATCATCCATGTTACATAATATTTCATTTCGAGAAACAGCTCGTTCATAAATGGGGCTAATCCTTGTTTTCCCTAATTGGAAATAAGGTGGATTACCGATAATCAAATCATAATTTTCATCAATAATATTTTGTGGATTTTTAATATCATCAACAAAGAAATTGATGTTTTGAGAAATTTCAACAGCATTTTTATTTGCCAAATCAATCAGATTTTCCAGAATATCAAAAGCGGCGATTTCCCAATTTGATTTGTAATGAGAAAGCATTAAGGAAATTATACCGTTTCCCGTTCCTAATTCTAAAATTTTTTTGGGATCGTTCTTTTCATTATTAAGAATAGTTTGCACAAAATCTGACGTATCGGTTGTGATTGGTTGACCGTTGGAACTTTGATAAATTGTGCTTCCAAAAGGTAATAAAACCGGCGTTAAATCTTGTTTATTCATAAGGAAAAAGCCCAAGAATCGGGCTAATATTTAAGATAATTCTAACATTGCTTCAATGCTTTTTAAAGCACGTTTGGCAATTTCTGCATCAATAATTATTTCATCTGTTTCATTTTCCAAAGAATTCAAAACGTCTTTCAAAGTATTCTTTTTCATATTTACGCAAATCGCTTTTTCGGAAAGTGCGGCAAATTTCTTTTCAGGATATTTTGCTTCCAATTGTCTAAGCAAACCAACTTCAGTTCCAATAATTATTTTGTTATTTTCTTCAGAATAATCAGCCATCCCTTTAGTTGAGCCGACAATATCAGCCTTATTAAAAACTTCCGGTAAGGATTCCGGATGAACCAATAATTTGTAGTCAGGGAAATTTTTACGAACCTTTTCAACATCTATTTTACTAAAATTATTGTTATGAACCGGACAAAATCCATCCCAAACGATAACTTTATGTTTGGTTTGTTGGGCAACGTAAGTACCAAGATTTTTATCAGGAACAAATAAGATTGTTTTGTCTTCAGGGACACTTTTCGCAATTTTTACCGCATTTGAAGAAGTACAACAAATATCAGATTCCGCTTTAACTTCAATCGAAGAATTAACATAACACATCACGGTAGAATTGGGGTGTTCCGCTTTAAAATCTTTTAATTGGTCAGCAGTAATCATATCAGCCATCGGACAGCCGGCATTTTTATTTGCTAAAACAACTTTTGTCTCGGGATTCAATAATTTTGCTGTTTCACCCATAAATCTAACTCCGCAAAATACAATCAAATCAGCTTCGACTGTTTTTGCTTTTTGAGCTAAAGCCAATGAATCTCCGACAAAATCCGCTACATTTTGAACATCCATTGTTACGTAATTATGAGCCAAAATAACGGCATTTTTTTCTTTTTTTAATTTTATGATTTTTTCAACAATGTTATTTTCCATTTATACCTCTATGTTTTTGAATGTCCAAATCCTTTTTCATTTCGGACGGTTTCATCCAATTTTTTTACTTCAATAAATTCTGCAATTTCGTGTTTTGCAATTACCATTTGAGCAATTCTCATTTTTGGAGTTACTTCAAAATCTTTTTCGCCGAAATTATAAACAATAATCCCGATTTCACCTCGATAATCTGCGTCAATAGTTCCGGGAGAATTTAAAATCCCAATGCTATTTTTTAATGCCAAACCGCTTCTCGGTCTTATTTGAGCTTCAAATCCAATAGGTAAGGAAATAGAAATACCGGTTGGAATTAATTTTAGCTTTCCGGCTTTGATAACAATTGTTTTTTCATTTGAGCTATAAAGATCATAGCCGGCTGCCGAATCGGTCATTCTTTTAGGAATTGTTGCATTTTCCGATTTTCTTAGAATTTCTATTTTCATTAAAATTTTCTCGTATAAATAAATTCTGTAAGAGTTTTGAGTGTTTCTGCTTTTTCGCCATAATAATCCAAAATTTTTAAGGCATCATCGATAAGTTTTCTTGCCATTTCTTTGGATTCATACAAACCGTAAATTGAGGGGAAGGTTGCTTTTCCTTCTTCAATATCTTTACCGATAGATTTTCCAAGAGTTCCGGCACTTCCTTCAATATCCAAAATGTCATCAATAATTTGGAAAGCTAATCCCATTTTTTCGCCATATTTTTCCAATCTTGCTAAATCGTCTTTACTTGCTTTTGCAACCAAAGCTCCAAATCTAATTGCGAGAAGAAGCAATTTTGCTGTTTTATTATGATGAATAAATGTAAGCGTTTTTTTAGGAACTGTTTTTGTTTCAGAAATAATATCTACATATTGTCCGGCAATTAATCCTTGATCTCCGGCACATTCTGCCATTTCTTTTATCAATTTTAATTTTAGAGGAGCAGGTAAATCACAAGTGGAAAGAATTTGGAAAGAGTAACAAAGTAATGAATCTCCGGCCATTAATGCCAGATCAGGACCGTAAAGAACATGACACGCCTTTTTCCCGCGTCTAATCTCATCATTATCAATTTCCGGCAAATCATCATGAATCAGGGTATAAGTATGAAGAGTTTCTAATGAGGCGGCGACAGGTTTAATTGTTTCAATATCGTCTTTAAAGAGCAAATAAGTTTGAATTGCGAGATATGGACGAAGTTTTTTCCCACCGGCAAATAAAGTATGTCGCAACGCTTTGTGAATGTCTTTTGGGTATTCATCTTTTCGTGGTAAAAATCTATCCAGATAAATATTGATCCATTCTTTTTTTTCTTTTAAATCTTTTTTTAAGATTAATTTCTCTTGCATTATTTCCCCTTATTTTCCTTCAATTTAGTAGAGATAATCTCAATTTCATTTTCAACTTTCTCAATTCTATTATGACAATATTCTGCCAAATCAGCACCTTCTCTATATAAATTCAAGATATCGTCCAGTTCATTATCTTCATTTTCTAATTTATCAACTACGTTTTCCAATTTTTTTAATGCTTCTTCAAACTTTATTTTCTTTCTCATATAACATCCTTTTCTGATACAATTATCATTAACAATCCTTTTTTATGAGTGATTTTTACCTCATTTTTTAACGCTACATTTGAGATTCCCCGCGAATGATAGAAAAATAAATTTTCATTATTTAGAGGATATTCTAATCCGTCCGTTGATATTCCTTCTACAACTTCAGTCAAAGGAATCAATGAGATATTAACGCCTTTTTTAGTAGAAAAACTCATATTTTGAGCAATGAATATTTTTTGTTTTTGATTTACAATTTCTAAGTTAAGTCCTTTTTTATAAGCAAATATCAAATTTGCAATTAATCCTTGGATATGATCCAATCTATTTTGCATTGAATTAAAAATGACAACATCTTTTTTGTTATTTTCAAGACACCAATTCAAACCTAATTCCGTATCAGTTTCATCTTTTTTTGAAGGATAAATTGCGACTTCTGTTTCTTTTTTAAAATAATCTAAAATGGATTTATCAATTGAATCCATATCTCCAATAATTAAATCAGGTTTAATTTTATTTGCGTATAATATATTTGTTCCACCGTCAATTCCTAAAATTGTATCAGACTTTTCGAGATACTTTTTCATAAAATTGATTTCCTGAAATGAGGAATCTGTAAATAAAAGAGTGAGGGACATCGGATTATTTTCTAACTACAATATTATCATAAGATTT
This sequence comes from Candidatus Cloacimonadota bacterium, assembly GCA_027064005.1. Classification (GTDB taxonomy): domain Bacteria; phylum Cloacimonadota; class Cloacimonadia; order Cloacimonadales; family JAMOQM01; genus JAMOQM01. Next base: position 50,299 of record JAMOQM010000052.1, read on the forward strand.
GTTTAAATAAGGTTTAGGATTTTTGATACGTCCATGTTTCCAAACTTCGTAATGAAGATGTGCTCCTGTGGATCTTCCTGTATTCCCCATAAATGCGATGATTTGACCTCGTACAACATGATCGCCTTTTTGAACGATAATCTTATGTAAATGTGCGTATTTTGTTTTGTAGCTGAACTTATGCTTTAGAGTAACAAATTTTCCGAATAATTTTAGTCTTCCGGTTTCCGCAACAATTCCATCGGCAGTAGCATAAACGGGCGTACCAATTTTTGAGCCGATATCAACTCCATGATGGAAGGCACGTTTTTTGGTTACAGGATTTATACGCCATCCGTACCAAGAAGAAATTCTTCCAAATGCCGGGTAAATACACGGTGTCGCTCTCAAAAGTTCTGATTTCAAATTTAGGAAACTTAGTACTTTTTTGTGAGATTTTAAATCAAATTTAATTTTATTATCCAAGTGGTTAAGCTTTTGGGATAATTGCGTAAATTGAATATTTAAAATCGGCGAAGTAAAAAGGGAATCAATAACCGGATAACCACCGGTTCCCATACTTCTTAAATCTTTTGGAATTTTTTTAAGATTTTCTTTAGATCTTATTTGATCTTCAAATTTATCTATGGCATCCATTTTTATCATTAATGAATCTAAATTATGATTTATTTTGCTTAATTGAGTTCTTAATTCCCTATTTTGATTTTGTAAAATTGCCATTTTGTTTAAATCAACGCTTTTGTTTGAGATATAAAAAATCCCGAAAACAATTGAAAATACAAACAACGCAATGACGACTCCCAAAGAAATTAGAGTAATCTTTGAAATTGCAAAACTCATTGGTTCTGCAGAATCATTAGTAGAAAAATTTATATGTAACCTGTTACTTTTTGGCATAATATTCCTTATTTTATTTTTGTTTCTAGGAAAATTATCAAATACTCAATGTCAAGATTTTTTACTTTTCACTTACATCATTTTGAAATTTTAAGGAAAATGTTTTGCCGGGAAAAATATCTTATGACGGATGATTGTTTTGAATTTGTGATAATAAATAAA
>JAMOQM010000053.1 GCA_027064005.1 Candidatus Cloacimonadota bacterium
CATGTCAATGGCAATTAAAACTGGTACATTTTATTGTGTCATTTTTTAATTTTTCCTTTCATTCTATAGCTGTTTCCGGTCATAATAATTGTTTCCGAATGATGCAAAATTCTATCCAAAATTGCACTTGTAATGACATCATCCCCAAAAGTTGTTCCCCATTCATTAAAAAGTTTATTTGACGTTATCATTATGGAATAAAAATGATAACATTCATTTACTAATTGGAAAAATAGATTTGCATAAACCGGATTCAATGGGATATTCGACCTCGCGGATTATAAGCATATAATTCCTTCGGGATGAAAAAACACAAATTCCTCAACCTGTTAAAATCTTTCCGGACTATTGAAAATATTTCAAAAATTTTCGAAAGAATGCAAGTTAATAAAACCTCTTATTGACAAAATGTTTTTAGATTAAATGATTGGTTCATTATAATTATTGGAGGTTCAAATGAATAGTTCGATACCGCTTATTTGGTATTTAGCTCCGACCGGAGCTATTTTAGCTTTAATTTTCGCTTACATTCTTTTCAAAATGGTAATTAAGGAAGATGCCGGAAATGAATTAATGCAAACTATTGCCGGGCATGTTAGAGATGGAGCATTCGCATATCTTAAACAACAATATAAAGGTGTGGGAATTTTCTTTGTTTTAGCTTTTTTATTTTTTAATTTTTTAGCCTGGGGACTCCATGTGTTACATTGGCTGATACCTTTTGCTTTTCTTACCGGAGGATTTTTTAGTGGCTTAGCCGGATTTATTGGAATGAATACTGCAACTTTAGCTTCATCAAGAACTGCTCAAGGAGCAAAAAAATCTTTGAATACCGCTTTGAAAATTGCATTCCGTGCCGGTGGAGTAATGGGATTGGTTGTTGTTGGATTAGGTTTGATTGATATTTCAATCTGGTTTTTTGTTCTAAATAATTTTTTCCATTATGATTTACAATTGATTACCGTAATTATGCTTAGCTTCGGAATGGGTGCTTCAACTCAAGCTCTTTTCGCAAGATTAGGTGGTGGAATTTATACAAAAGCAGCCGATGTCGGTGCAGATTTAGTTGGTAAAGTAGAAGCCGGAATCCCTGAAGATGATCCGCGAAATCCTGCAACAATTGCTGATAATGTTGGCGATAATGTAGGAGATGTAGCCGGAATGGGTGCCGATCTTTATGAATCTTATACTGGATCAATATTGGCTACGGCCGCACTTGGAATGGCAACAGTTACTCAACTTTCTCATCATTTAGGAAGTGCATTTCTCCAAAAATGGGCGATTAATTTTGTTACCGCCCCAATGGTTCTTGCCGGTGTTGGTGCTTTTTTATGTATCATCGGGATTTTTATGGTTTCCACAAAAGAAGATGCAGACATGAAATCATTAATGTTTTCTTTGAATAAAGGTGTTTACGGGAGTTCTATTTTGATAGCCATAAGTTCGTTTTTTGTTTCAAAATACATGCTTCCTCAAGAATATTATTTTGGAATATTTTTAAGCACGATCATTGGATTGTTAGCAGGAATTTTAATAGGAATTTCTACGGAACGCTATACTTCAAACAGCTTTGCTCCTACAAAAGGTATTGCTGCTCAAAGTAAATTTGGACCTGCAACAATTATCATCGACGGATTAGCTGTAGGAATGAGTTCAACAGCAGCTCCGGTAATTGTTATTGGCGTTGCAATTTTAGCTTCATTTAGTTTCTCTCATGGATTTTCTAATCCTGAAATGGGGCTTTACGGTATTGGATTTGGAGCTGTTGGAATGCTCGCAACTTTAGGAGTAACTTTGGCAATGGATGCTTTTGGTCCCATCGCTGATAATGCAGGTGGAAATGCTGAAATGGCAAAATTAGACAAAAAAGTTAGAGAAAGAACAGATGCTTTGGATTCTGTTGGAAATACAACTGCAGCTACCGGAAAAGGTTTTGCAATCGGTTCTGCAGCACTTACAGCAATGGCATTACTTGCCGCTTATTTAGAAGAAGTTAGACACGGATTAATATTAAACCACGTAAATGAATTACAAATTTCTTTAGCGGGAAAAGTTGTGAGAACAGTCAGCACTGCTGATGCTTCAATTTCTGATTTTGTTCATTATTACGACATCACGATAATGAATCCACGCGTATTGGTAGGAATTTTTATCGGTTCTATGATTACTTTCGTTTTTGCAGCTTATACGATGAAAGCTGTAGGAAGAGTTGCCAGCAAAATGGTGGAAGAAGTTAGAAGACAATTTAGAGAAATAAAGGGGATTTTACAAGGTAAGGCTGATCCTGATTATCAAAGATGTGTTCATATTTCTACCGTAGGTTCTCAAAAAGAAATGATTAAACCGGCTCTTTTAGGAATTTTATCACCGATAGTTGTTGGATTATTAGTCGGCGTTCCCGGAGTTATGGGATTATTAGTCGGTGCATTAAGTACAGGATTTGTTCTCGCTGTTATGATGAACAATGCCGGTGGTGCTTGGGATAATGCTAAAAAATATGTTGAGATGGGAAACTTCGGAGGAAAAGGTTCGGAAGCACACAATGCCGCAATCGTTGGAGACACTGTTGGTGATCCATTCAAAGATACAGCCGGACCGTCAATAAACATCCTAATAAAATTAATGAGTATGGTTTCAATTGTTGTTGCCGGATTAATTGTTGCGTATTCACCGATGATAACAAAACTATATGACAGCTCACATGCAAATCAAAATCAAACTAATGTTACTAAAACAATTAATAAATAAAATCTCGAATAGAGGTCAAACGACCTCTATTTTTTTTCTAAAGATAAGCATATTTTTGTTTATCTTGTTTTTTTATTCCAACAATTTATTTTCAGATGAAAAAATCGGACTTGCTTTATCCGGTGGTGGAGCCCGAGGGTTTGCGCATATCGGTGTTTTGCAAGTTATTGATGAAGCCGGATTGAAAATAGATTACATTTCCGGTACAAGTATGGGCTCAATTGTCGGGGGGTTATATGCTGCCGGATATTCCGGAAAAGAAATAGAAAATTTAATGACTACTCTTGATTGGAAAAGCCTTCTCACCGACGAAATACCCCGAAACGAATTATACATTTCCTCAAAAAGATGGAAACCACATACAAATACAAATTTTCCGCTTAACGATAAATTTGTTCCTCATTTGCCTCAGGGAATTATTGGCGGAAATAATATTATCAATAAGATGTTTGATTTTTGTTATCCTGATTCATCTCTTTATGATTTTGATGATTTGCCAATTCCATTTCGGGCTGTTGCAACAAATATAGTTACCGGACAAAAAAAAGTATTCAAATCGGGGACATTGCATCAGGTTATGCGGGCATCAATGTCAATTCCTTCAATTTTCGAACCGTTTAGAATTGATAATCAACTTTATATTGACGGTGGAATTTCAGATAATTTACCTGCGGATGTTTTAAAAGATATGGGTGCAACTTATATTATCGGAGTCAAATGCAACACTCCAATGAGAACAAAAAATAATTTGGATTCGGCATTATCTATTTTAGATCAAACAATTAGTATTGGAATGACTCGAGAATTAAAGCATAGCTTAAAATATTGTGATTTAATAATTGAACCAAATTTAAAAAATTATTCTTCCTCGGATTTTCTCAAAATAAAAAGGCTTATAGAATTAGGAAGGGAATCAGCTTTATCAATTTTACCCCAATTAAAAAAAATGGCAAAATCTCATCCTAAAAAAAGAAAAATTTTTTCGATGAATACCAAACTAAAATTTTCTTCAATTTACGTTGTTGGGAATAAGTATCTTTCGACAGCTAAGGTTAGAGAATATGTAGGTTTAAAAACGGGAGTTTCTTATTCAAAACAAGATATTGAAAATTCTTTTTCCGATGCTTTTTCTTTTTCTCTTTTCAAATATATTTATCCTGAAATTAAAAAAAACGGTAATGACAATATCCTTTTCATCCATTTAAAAGAATTGGAAAATAAAACTCTCGGTCTTGATGCTTCTTATGATTACAATAATTTATTGCTCTCAATTTCATTAAAATTAACAAATTATATCCAAAAAAATTCAAGAGCTATTTTCAATATTAATCTTGGAGCTAAACACGCTTTAAACATTGATTATATTAAAAATTATGGGAAAAGATGGGGAAGCTATTTTCATATATTTCCTTATATTGAAGAATCCACTTTCTACACTTATAACGATGAACATCATAAAACATCAAGTTTCAAAGCAGTCCAATATGGTACAACTTTAGGAACCGGTGTATTTTTGAAAAAACTAAACGTTTTGGAAGCTTATTTATTTTATAGGAAAACAAAATTTTATAATGGAATATCTTTAGAGGATGAAGATTTTGAATCTGTAAAAAATTCAGGATTAGGACTAAAATATTATTATGAGACAATTGACGATTATTCTTTTCCTATGAAAGGGAGAAAAATATTTTTCAGGTATTATAAATCATTTAAAAATAATAGCTTAGGTATCTATAATTATCAACAGCTCTTTTTAAATTCTTTAACTGTCTTTCCAGTAAACGACCGAGTTTCATTTCTCACAAAATTTAATCTCGGATATTCTGATAAAAATAATGAAACAGCTTATAACCAATTTTATGTGGGTGGATTTGATAATTTCCCCGGAGCTCTTCCTCAGGAATACCAATTACCAAGATATATCTTAGGGATGGCTTCCGTAAGAATTGCTGTAAATGAATTAAAAACATTCTTTGTTGATTTAGAATCGGATTTAGTCCAACTTCCTGAAGTATCATCACCTTATGAATTAGGAAAAACTATGCATTGTTATACTTTGAAATTAGGATTAAATCTTCCTTTTGCTCCTCTAAAAGCGGCTATTTCTATTAACGAACAAAAAAATTATATTTTTTACTTGAACTTAGGACATTGTTATGATCCTTTTGAATTTTCAAGAAAATAAACAAAACAGGAGATCAAATGAAAAAATTATTCTTACTTTTAACCTTATTAATTCCACTTGTGCTTTTTGCTCAAATGGCAGATTCGACAAAAACATTTTCAATGGGTGGAGCAGCCGGAACAATCTCTCTTAACGGAATAAATTATTCCGAGATAAGATTAATGCCGGAATTAGGATTTGGAAAATTTGGAATTGGACTTGATGTCGATTTATTAATTGATGAAAATGGAAATGTGCGAAAAAAAGATTGGGATGAGCCGGAAGATTATATCAATAAAATTTACTACGTTCGTTTTGGTCATCGAGGCGATCCTTTCTTTGCTAAAATCGGCGGTTTCCCTAATTATACTTTAGGACACGGATTAATTATGAATAATTATTCCAATATGCTCAAATATCCTGATGTTAAACATATCGGAGTCCAACTCGGAGGAATCCTGCCCTTTTTCAACACAAATTTAGAAGTATTTTCTTCCGATATTTCCAAAAATAATATTTTAGGAGGTCACGTAACAACTTCTTTATTATCATCAACCGGAATACCCCTTTTGGAAAATTTAACTTTCGGTGGGACTTTTGTAACCGATAGAAATCAATATGCCGGTATTAATGATGAAGACGGTGACGGCTATCCGGACGTTTTTGACGCTTTCCCGAACAATAATAATTATTATGTTGATACGGATAACGATGGAATCCCTGATTTTGATGCTAACGGGAATTATATCGATGCTGATTTAAATAACAACAATGTCGTTGATTATAATTGGGCTCATTCTCATTATGATTCAACTTTCGTGAATGCCGGGGAAGAATTTGGATATTGGGATCACAATGCTGTTTCAAAACATTTGCATAAATATGATGAAAAAGACGCAATTTTCATAGCCGGTGCAAATTATGAATTACCTTTAATTACGGGAGATTCATTCAAATTAAGTAATTATGGTGAAATTGCTAAAATTATGGACCACAGCTACGGTTTTATTTTTCCCGGTTTTTATTCAAAATTTTTAATCTTCGATATGAATTTGGAATTCAGACATTATGATGATGATTTTGCTGCTTCATTTTTTGACAATCTTTATGATGAAAATAGAGCGATTGTTGTTGGAGATACAATTCTAACCAAAGAATCTTTTATTGAAAATTCTAAAAAATCTACCGGTTGGTACGGAAGTATCACATCAAATATTTTTAATACTTTATTTTTGACCGTTTCCTATCAAGATATGTACGGTGACGATATCAAAAACGGCAAATCCATTTGGGCAACAACTTATCTCAAAAAAGATATTATTCCTAAGTTACAAGTTGCTCAAATCTCATATTCTCAAACCGATATGAAAAATGTTCTTAAAGATTTTAAAACTCCTTCTACTTTGATTGATGGTCGCATCGGATATGGTTTGTCGTCAAATACAGTATTGGTCTATAATTTCAAAGAACGTTTCGTTGATTTTGATGGTAATAATAAAATCAATGGCAAAAAAGAAACTCTTAAGACTTTCGGATTCGGAGTTGAATTTAAATTCTAAAACAAATTATAAGCTCCTGTTAAAAGGAGCTTTCTTTCCAATTATTCTCATCATTAACTTTTTTATATAAATTTATAGACAGATATAAGGGTAAAAAATTTATCGGTTCTACATACAAAGAAAGGAGAAAAATTATGGCTAAATTAGATGAACCTTTCGGATATTTTCCGGAAATTCACGATATGATTACACTTGAATTGGAAAATGGCGAAGAAGTAAGATGTGAAGTTTCAGGTACTGTCAAAATAGATGATAATGATTATATTGCTGTCGTTGCTGAAGATAAAGATGAAGTTTATATTTATAAAATTACTGAAACAAAAGACGGGTTAAAATTCGATAACATTTTTGATGATGAATATCAAATGGTAGCAGAAAAATTTATAGAATTGTCTGAAGAAGATGAAGAAATTGAAAAAGATGATTATGATAAGGAATTAATTCCGGACGATTGGGAAGAATAATCTTTAAATATATCCCGAATTATAAAAATTCGGGATTTATTTCTGCAAGAATTGTCTTCATAACTTTCAAAAAAGATATTAAAATCCACATTTAAATATCAATTTTTTTTATCTATCTTAAATAAATATCATATCTTTCAAGGTAACAAGGCGTTAATTATTTTTTGCTTGCCAATAAACCTATTAACAGAAATTTTGCATAATAAATTAAATTAGAAAAATAAAGGAGTTATTATGGCTGGAACATCTGATATCCACAACGGAATGGTCATAAATTATAAAAATAATCTTTATGAAATCGTTGAATTTCTTCACGTAAAACCAGGTAAAGGCCCTGCTTTTGTTCGTACAAAATTGAAAAATGTTCGTACGGGACAAGTTATTGACAACACTTTCCGCGGTAGTGATAAATTTGATGAAATCAGGATTGAAGCTTCAAAGAAACAATATTTATATTTTGACGGTACTTTTTATGTCTTTATGGATAACGAGAATTATGAACAACTTTCTATTCCAATTGATGTTATCGGAGATTTAAAATACTATTTAATCGAAAATATAGATGTGAAAATTAGGACAATCCCCAGTGGAGAAATTGTTGGTATAGAATTACCTATTACTGTCGAAATGACCGTTGCGGAAGCAGAACCTAATTCCAAAGGAAATACTGCCTCAGGCGGTGGAAAAAGTGCGATAACCAATACCGGTTTAAGAATAACAGTTCCATTTTTTGTTAATGTTGGCGAAAAAATTAAAGTTGACACAAGAAACGGACAATATTTAGAAAGAATAAAATAAATTAGATAAGGAGTAAAATAATGGCTAAAGGACGTTCATTCGGAGCTAAGCTTGCACATGAAATCTCAAGCGAAGGAAAAGTAATATGCCCTGTATGTAATACAGAAGTAAAAAGATTAAAATTAATTCGTAATAAAAAAGCTAAAAATGGTAACTGGTCTCCAAGATACCAATTTGTTAATATCTGCAAATGTAATGAAAAAGATATCATGAGCGGTAAATTATAAAATTGCTTTTAAACTATAATTAAGACATTCATTTTTGGATGTCTTTTTTTTTGGGTTTAGAAATACACAATCCGGAGTAAATATGATATATCTGTTTTTCGCTATTTTCACCTCGATGCTAATTGGTAATTTCTTTGTTTTTTTTCAAAAAAATGAAAAAGCCGACATTATGTGGATATTTTTAGGGAACTATTTTTTGGCTGCAATTTTTTCTCTTTTTTCTGAAAAAATCTCGTTTCATAATGTTAATAGTTTCGATATTTATCTCGGGATTTTTACCGGGTTTATGTTTCTAAATAATTTTATTATTTATGAAAAAAACATTTCCATAAATGGACTTTCTCTCTCAGTTGGCGTTATGAGAGTTTCGTTAATTATTCCTATTTTTCTTTCAACTTTCTTATTTAAAGAATATGTTGGATTACCTAATTATGCCGGAATTTTGGTAATTGTTTTGTCTTTTATTTTGATGACAGAAACGCGTTCTTTTCATAATATTTTCTGGATTATTTTATTATTTGTTATGACCGGTATTACCGATTCAACTCTGAAAATTTTTGATCAATATGGTTCGCCTGATAAATCTATATTTATTGCCACAATTTTCTCCACGGCATTTATTCTCACAATTGGTTATTTGATTGTTTTAAAACGTAAATTTAATTGGATTTCTATTTTGTATGGTTTACTTTTAGGAATTCCAAACCAATTAACTACGAAATTTTTTTTAAAATCTTTAGATTCTGTTCCGGCTCCAATTGCCTATCCGGCATATGCTTCCGGAGTTGTTGTTTTCACGATTTTGAGCGATTTATTTATTTGGAAAAAATATTTTACCAAGAAACAGAGAATAGCATTTATCCTAATTGTTATTGGAATTACTCTATTAAACATAAAAAAATAGTGAGGATTTGTGAGCAAAAACTGTTATGAATTAAAAAGATGTCCATACTTTCTTGGAACAGCTCCTGCTGAGATGAATTGTTCTGTTTTTGATGATAAATCAAATTGTTGGGAATTTAATTGGTTAGATTTTTATCAAAATATTAAAGATGATGATGAGAAAAAAATATGGAAGCAAGAAATGATTAAATTCTGTAAATCTTGTGAAATATATAAAGATCATAAAGAGCAATTGGATAAGTTTTTTTACAATTTGGAATAAAAAAAGGCGAAGATAAATCTTCGCCTTAATTGTTATATTAATTCTATTTTAACAGAATCATTTTTTTGGTTGAAGTATAATTACCGGATCTCATTCTATAGAAATAGATTCCGCTTCCAACTTTCTTGTTGTCATCATTTCTTCCTTTCCAAATAATCTTATAGTTTCCCGGAGCTTTATTTCCATTAACCAAAGTTTTTGTTTTTTGACCTAAAATATTAAAGACATCGATTGAAACCATGCCATAATTTTTAACCGTATAACTAATTGTAGTTTCAGGATTAAAAGGATTTGGATAATTTCCCAAAAGGGCATTTGCTTTACTTACACTATTTTCCTCCGGAGAAATACCGGTAAAATAGCCAAGATTAGCATTTCTTTCCATTGAACCTCTATCAAATGCCCAAGGAGTATTTCCAATACCGTATTTATAATCTAAAACCGTAATACCATACATGTTTGAAGCAATAATATCACCGTCATTATCATCATCAAGATTACCGATTGCAAAACTAATTTCCGATGCACTTCCAATATTAATTGGAAATCCGGTAGCTTCCATTCCATTCAATTTTATGGCGTGAACTACTCCTGAATGATCACCAAAAATCATATCAACTTCCTGATCATTATCTAAATCAGAAAGAATCGGTGTTGATTCAAGTGACTCACCAATATTTACAGGGAAATTCTCAAATTCAGCACCATTAATATCAGTAACATGAATATTTCCATCATAGGTCGTAAAAATAAGTTCCGACGAACCATCATTATCTAAATCGCCGATAGCAATTCCACCTCTGATTAATGAGCCATAATTAGTATTATAGAGAATATTTCCCTCATGATCGATTGAAAGTACATTTCCGCTAATATCAGCAATAAAAATAACCGGATTTTCATTAATTGTCATTACCGAAGCACCAACTTTTGAAGCTGCATCTAAAACAACCGGGAATCCTGAAATATCACTTCCGGTCAAAGTCGATATTGCATGAAGATTTTTATTTGTAGCCGAAATGATAATTTCATCATTACCATCGCCATTCAAATCTGCAATTGACATTGAACTTAGATACATTTCTCCTAATTCAACAGGGAAAACTGAATATTCCGAACCATCTCCGTTTACAACATTTAATTCACCACTAAATGTCATTGCAATAATCTCATTATTTCCATCATGATTTACATCTGAAATAACCGGATTTGATTTGTATGTTGGAGATGTTCCTGAGCCATTAACAGTAAAAATTATGGATCCATCGGAGTCAATTCCGAATAATTGTCCTAAACTATTTGTGGCGGCAATTTCCAAATTATTATCTGCATCAAGATTACCAACGGCAACATCAGCTCTGACGTTTCCTCCAATATTTACCGGAAAACCTTCAGCTTCGGTGATCCCATTTGGTTCAATTGCATGAATATCACCTTGCAAATCACCAAAAACAACTTCATTAATTCCATCATTATTTATGTCGGCAATTATCGGTGAAGAAGTAACTCCACCTGAAACAAGAAATGGCCAACCTGCTTGGATTGTACTCAAAGAAACTTCAAAATCCAAATCTTGTGAATACGGTAAACTTGCATCGGCAGTAATGTGAAAAGTAAAAGGAATATTCAAATCTGGGAGTTGTTCTGTTGTTTCAAATGAGAAAGTATCCGTATTTTGCCACATTGCCATTCCGTTAGGAATTGCCGGAAAAACGGAAGTGCTATCAAGAATAGTTACTCCTTCGACATTACATCTTAAAGTTACATTGACGTTTGAAGCATCCAGCCAACCATTCAAATTAAATAGTTTAGCTTTTAAAGTAACTGATTCTCCGGGATTACAAACACCATCACCATCACCCTCTAATTCTATAATTCTTGTTTCTGAAACTGACAAATTTGGTATTTGATCGTAAACCAAAGCTGCCCAAGCATTAATTCTCCCTGCTCCAAGCTTACCAATATAATTCGGATTTATATCATCAATATTATCTGCTGAAGTCATAATTCTGTCTTTAATTTCTTGTGGAGTTAATGACGGATAATGCGATTTTATCAATCCACAAATACCTGCAACCACTGGAGAAGCCATAGAAGTACCTTGTAAGTTTTGATATGTATCTTGCCCGGAACCATTATATAAAGTGGACTTTATCGCAACACCCGGTGCTGAAATATCTATCGGCTCCCCATAATCTGAAAATCCCGCTTTATGATCCGACATATCTGTTGCAGCAACATTAAAAGCATTTTCACAATCTGCCGGATAATCTTGATATGATGAATTATGTTCCATATTCGCATTTCCGGCAGCAACAACAACTAAAGCTCCATGGGAAGTAGCATAATTCACAACCGTATTCGCATAAGAGCCTCCTCCCGGACCACCCCAACTGCAATTTATAATATCTGCACCTGCATCAGCGGCATATTTAATCATATTATAACCATTAGAAATTGAATTACTTGCTTGAGTTGAAGAAGCACATTTGACCGGCATTAACGAAATGTGCATTCCTCCACCGGAAATTCCAACTCCATTATCTCCCACAGCACCTGCACAACCGGCAACATGTGTTCCATGATAGTTTGAAGGCTGAGTTTGCATTGGATTATTATCATTATCATAACTATCCCAACCGATTAAGTCATCAACCTTACCGTCTCCGTCGTCATCAATTCCATTTATATCATCCGGATCTAAAACCCATTGATTGTTAATAAATTCAATTGTGTGCCCATCACCATCAGCATCTTCGCCAAGATTATTCCAAATATTTTCTACTAAATCTTCGTGATCCCATTTTACGCCGGAGTCAACAATACCGATGACGACATCATGATTCCCTTGTTCATAGTCCCAAGCGGCAGGACATTCAGTTCTATAAATCCAATATAATTGTGCTGGAGTTACCATTGGATCGTTTGGGATATATTCTCTTTCTCGGAGAATAGTTTCGTATTCTGCCCACAAAATTTCTTTATCTTGTTTTAATTTAGACAATAAATTTTCAATTTTGTCATTATCATTAAAAGTTAATTTATAGATATTTTGTAGATATGTTCCTTTATCATTCCATGTTTTTTCTTTAGTTATTTGAAATTCTTGTTTTAAGTCTGTAATGCCAAATTCTTGAGAAAGTTGATCAAATTCTTTCAGTCCCGTTTTAATCAAACCATTTGATTTTGAAATGTTTTCAATACCGTTTTGATTGTTAACAAAATCTTGATTAAAGCAAACAATTAAAGAATTTTTATAAAAATAATTTTCATTGAATTTTTGGATTGAAAAAATTGCTGAAACTGAAAAAATTGTTAGTAAAATTGTTATTATTTTCTTCAAAATGTACTCCTTTTTTGATATAAAAAAACCGAAGCAATAAAGCTTCGGTTATATTTATTAGTTATTACTATTTTAATAATAACATTTTGTTAGAAATTACTTTGTCAGAAGTTTGTAATCTATAGAAATATACACCACTTGCAACTGATTTATTGTTGTTATTTGTTCCTTTCCACATAATATTATTTTTTCCGTTTCTAAGTTCATTATTGATAAGAGTCTTAACTAATTGACCTCTTGTATTATAAACTTTCAAAGTAACATTCTGAGCTTTAGGAAGTGAGAAATAAATATTTGTTTGCGGATTAAACGGATTAGGATAATTTTTTAAAGTAACGTTATCATTTGGAACTGTAACATCTGCATTATCAGTAAAGCTGTCATAGATTGCATGAATCATGAAGTTACCTTCAGCATAAGCTGAAAATCCAACCCAGTTTTGTCCACCGGTAAATGATTGACCGCTATTATCAGCATCTACACCAAATTGATGAGCATTTGCTCCGCCCATAAATCCAATATAAAAACTTCCGTCTGTGAAATTAACGGCACTTTGAACAGCTTCAGGAATAGCAATTACATTCCAACCGGTTGTTACATCTGTTGAATTAATTAAGAAAGAAACCAATTCATCACCGGGAGTTCCATTTGTACCATTATCATCCCAAACAAAAGCGTAAATGTTCCCACCTGTTTCATTAAGGTAGAATTTCATTTGTTGTAATTGAATATGACCAACATTTGGATTAATATATGGTGAGAATTTTACAGCCATTAATGTTGCAGGAGAAGGTTGGTACGAAGCATCAGCAACACCGTCATCATAACCTAAATCAACAACAGTTTCTGAAACAACATAAGCAGAAGCTTCATTAGAATAAACTGATTCGCCGGCATCTGTTAATGATGTTACAACATAATAATTCATTGCATCGGTAGTAGGGCTTTCGTCTAAGTAATTTGTTGTATTTCCTGTTATTGTCGCAATTTCCGTATAATCCGAACCGGATGTTGTTGAACGGTAAACTTTATAACCGGTAATATTTGAATCGCCTGATGGTACTAAAATTGTCGCACCAATTAAAAGGTTATTTAAAGTTTGATAAAAAGAGTTAACTGTTCCCCAAGCATCTTGAACGTAAGCAAAATATCTCCCTTCATCTGTAGCAGCACTGTTGTCTGCCAATAAACCTTGAGAGTCACCTGTAAAGTCACCAACACCAACGAATATTTCACCACCGGCAGGAATAGTAATACCTGAAGCTAAAACATTAACATCTTTAAATTGACCGTGAGGAATATTATCAATATTATTTACTGTATATAATAAGTCACCGGGAACGCCATTGTTATTTGACCAAACATAAACACTAGCTGTACCATCTACCATATCTCCGGCTTCTGCATTAGCTTTATATAGAGCAAAATTAATCCCACTAAGATAAACTTCTTGATCAGTTGGATTTGTAATTCTGCAAGCATAAGGCTGACCATCAGAGACAAAAGCAGCTAAAGCCGATGTATCATAATAAGCTAAGTCTTGTTCATCTCCGGAAACAGGAGCTTGCCAGTTTAATTGAACATTGTGGTTGTCAACAGTAGC
>JAMOQM010000054.1 GCA_027064005.1 Candidatus Cloacimonadota bacterium
AATATTTCTATTTCTTTATCTGAAAGATGGATACAATGAGCTGCAATAGTATTTGGGCTTAATATATTCAAATCATTAAGATATTCTACCGGCGGCTTACCAAAATTCTTAATCGAATCTGCAACTTCTTTTTTTGTCTCGGAAAGATGAATATGAAAGAGAAGATTATTCTTTTTAGAAAATTCTGAGGCTTTTATTAAGGAATTTTTTGTGCAAGTATAGATAGAATGGGGAGAAACTGAAAATTTAATTTTATCATCTTGATAATTCTCGATTAATTTCTCAATTTTATTCAAGACTTTTTCCGTATTTTTACCTTCATCATCAAAATCAATTATTCCTTCACCGAGAATTGCTCTAATTCCGAGTTTTTTGGCAGCTTCGGCAGTTTTGTTTTCGATAAAATACATATCGTTAAAACAGGTAATTCCGTTAAAAATAAGTTCTGCAATACCGTGAATAGAAGCATCATAAATATATTCCGGCTTATTAAAATGATTTTCAGTCGGCCAAATATATTTTTTTAACCAAGTTTCTAAAGGCAAATCATCAGCGTAGCCGCGTAAATAACTCATTGGAATATGAGTGTGAGTATTTATCAAACCCGGGATAATCAACTTTCCGCTGAAATCAAAAATATTGTCGGAGCTAAACGAAGCGAGAACATTTTCCGTTTTATCAATAGCTATTATTTTACCATCATGAACAGCGATTGCACCGTTTTCCAGAACATCTTTATTAGGATTCATGGTTACGATTAGGGCGTTTATAAATATTTTATCTATCATTATTTTTTCACCTACGATTGTTTTTAGTTCGGTAAAATTCATTTCTTTTCTCTAAAGTTTAATTCCGAAAACCAGTCGGATATTTTATCATATAGTTCCAAATCATTACTCATAAATTCTGTTTTTGCCGGAATCATTTCTTTGAAATAATGACCGTATCTTTTGGATTTAATTCTATTGTCCAATATGAGTACAATGCCGTTATCGCTTTTACTGCGAATTAGTCTTCCGAAACCTTGGCGATATTTCAATAACGCATTGGGAAGCATATAATGCATAAAAGAATTTTTCCCTTCTTTTTCTAATTTTTCAATATAAGCTTCGACAATCGGATCCGAAGGAACTTGGAAAGGCAATTTGTATAAAATCAACAATGACAGAGATTTACCTTGGACATCAACACCTTCCCAAAAAGAATTTGTTCCCAACATAATTCCTTTGCCGTGATTCTTAAATTGATCTAACATTGCGGAACGTCCCATTCCTTTTCCCTGAGCTATAAGCGGGATATCTTGAACGTAACAAAAATCTACCATTTTATCAAAAACATAATTAAGGTTTTTATAAGAAGTGAATAAGACCAAAGTTCCAACATTGCTTCGCTTAATTGTTTCGATAATTATTTTTGAACTTTGAGCATCAAAAAATCTATCTGAAGGCGGTGGCAGAAACGAGGTTACATAAACTCTTGCTTGTTTATCATAATTAAAAGGAGACTTCACGATTAGATGTTTTACCTTTAATTTCTCTGTGTCATTCAATCCCATTCTTCCCAAAAAATACTTGAAGCTTTCGCGAATTGTAATAGTTGCGGAAGTAAAAATCAGTGAATCAATTTTATCATACAAATATTCATTAAGAATTGTACTAACATCCAAAGGAGCCATATTCACGATTCCGGAAGGATAAGATTTATCCGCAGATCTGATTTCGGAAAACCAAACTGCATTTTCTAAAAAGTCCGGTTTCTTAATGGCATCTATTTTTTCTATCAATTCATTATTTTGATCAATTACAGCTTCTAAAGAAAGGAGGACATCATCATAATTTGGGAAAATATTTTTGTCAATTGCGGACAAGGTCATATTTATGTCAGTCAAATTTTTATCGATTGTAACGAGAAAATCGGCGATTTTATCTATTGCTGAAAAAATCTTCGGATATTGAGCAATTTTTTTGATTCTTAATTTTCCATAATTTCCATCTTCTTCAATATATCTATGAATTGATTTGAATATTTCACCTATATCATCTCTTTGAGCAGAAATGGATTTTTCCAGATTTTCGACGATTTTTTCAATATAATTTTTAGAATTTATTTTGCTATTTTTCACATTTGATTTCAATTTGGGAAGCAAACCGCCCATAAAATCTTTCCGAACGTTTACTAATTGGGAAAACAAATTGTTTACATCATAGTAACCGATACTTGTCCCAAAATGTTTTGAGGCAATATTCGGCATATTATGAGCCTCGTCAATAACCAAATGTTTAAAATTACCCAAAGTTGAATTTTCTCGCAAAATATCAGAAAGTAAAAGAGAATGATTTACAACTACTAATGAGGCACTTTCACTCGCTTTTCTGATTTTCATTAAATAACATTTGGAAAAATATGAGCATTTTTTGCCCGGACAATAAAACCTATCGGCGACAACTTTTTTCCATAAAATAGAATTTTTTTGGAAAGAAGTATTTTCCGAAATATCACCTGTTTTAGTGAATTTTTTCCAAACAACCAATTTCATTAAGTCTTCCGCTTCATAAGGAGTGAGATTTTTTTCAAAGTCAAAATTAACCAATTCCAACCAACGTTTTTCGCAAATATAATTGTCCCGACCTTTCAGTAAAACCGCTTTAAACGGTGTTGAGATACAATTTTTCAGAAGCGGTATATCTTTGAAAAAAAGCTGATCTTGAAGATTTTTAGTATTAGTGGAAACGATTATTCTATCATTGTTTTTGAATGAGTGTTGAATGGATGGAATTAAATATGCCAAAGATTTTCCAACCCCGGTTCCGGCTTCTACAACTAGAAAGTTATTATTTTTTAGCGATTTTCCAATTTCTTTCGACATCTCAATTTGACCTTCCCGAATTTCGTAATTAGGAAGATTTTTACTAAAAACCCCGGTTTGTGAAAATATTTCATCTATAGTATAAGATTTCAAATCTTGTGGTTCATGAATAATGATATTAGAGCGACTGTATTTGAATTTAGGATTCTCGCGTTTTAAAAGAGCATATTTTTTTTGATAAGAAGTAACTTTTCTGAGAAATTCGGAAATATCTGTTGATGAAAAAGCATGATTTGAGATTTGCAATAAAGTATTGTTTGTTTGCAAATCAATTTTCTCAACAATGAATTCAGCCAACTTCAAGAATAAATAGCCGGTAGCTTCCGCATCATAAATTGCTCGATGGGCGTTGTTTAATTCAATATTAAAATGTTTGGTCAATGTCCCCAATTTATGGTCTGAAATAAACGGCAGGTAAATTCTGCTCAATTCCAGAGTATCGATAATGTCATTTTTGAGATATGACTCGTCTATTTCGCTAAGTTTTGTGTTTATGAAATTTATATCAAAAGAAGTATTGTGACAGATAACAGTTTTTTGTTCACAAAATTCTTTAAGTTGCAACAAAGCTTTCTCTAATTTTATGCCGGAATTAAGCTGTTCATCGGTTATATGAGTCAGCATTTTGATAAATTCAGGGACTTCATATTTCGGTTTGATAAACAAACTTAAATCTTCAATTCTAACTCCGTTCTCAAATTTCACCGCCCCGATTTCAATAATCTCATTTTCAATAGGATTAAATCCCGTTGTTTCTATGTCGAGGACAACAAAATTAAGTGAATCATTAAATGTCATATTTTGTTAACTCATATCTTTTGATTTTTTTTATCAAACCTTGACGGCTCAAACCGAGTTCTTTGGCTGCCTGAGTTTGATTCCATTTATTATCTTTTAAGGCTCTTACAATCATATCTTTTTCCAATTCCTCCACTGCTTCTTTTAGAGAGACTTTCTTTAAAAGTTGTAAGGTTTCGGTATGTTCGAAATATTTAAACACTTCTTCTGATAAATCATCCGGTTTTATAAATGAATCGTTTGCTACCAAAGTTACCGCTCTTTCTATCTCATTTTCTAATTGTCTAATATTTCCCGGCCATTCGCATTTAATAAGATATTTCATTGCTTCATCGGTAATTCCTTTGATAGATTTGTTCATCCTTTTATTATACTTATCTAAAAAATGGATCGCTAAAAGCGGAATATCCGATTTTCTTTCTTTTAAGGAAGGAACATTTATTTTGATGACATTTAAGCGATAATAGAGGTCAAGACGAAATTCTCCTTTTTTGACCTTTTCGCTCAGAGTTGCGTTAGTTGCACAAATAACTCTAACATTTATTCTTCGTGTCTGAGTTGAACCGACTCTTTTTATTTCTCCTTCTTGAAGGAAACGTAATAATTTTACTTGTGTAGATAAACTAATATCGCCAATTTCATCTAAAAAGAAAGTTCCGCCATCAGCCATTTCCAACAATCCTTTTTTATCATAAGTTGCTCCGGTAAACGAGCCTTTAACGTGCCCGAAAAGTTCGCTTTCGAGTAAAGTTTCCGGTAAGGCACCGCAATATTGGGCGATAAATTTTTTGTTTCTTCTATTACTCGTATAATGAATTGCTCGAGCAATTAATTCTTTACCGGTTCCGCTTTCACCTTCGAGAAGAACGGTTGTCGGAGTATCTTTAATTTTTTCGATTACTTCAAATATTTTTCTTAATTTATCACTTTTACCGATTATGTTTGAGAATGGATTTCCTGAATTAAGTTCTTCTCTGATAATGGCGTGAGATTTAGCTAAATTGCTATGTCTTAAATTGTCAATAATTACAACAATTTGATTGCATAAAGCGTTGATTAGACTCAATATTTTATCTTGGAAATATGATGTTTTGTTCTTTATAAATATCAAAAGGATTCCTAAAATATCATTTCGAATAACGAGAGGGAAAGAAATTATATTGTTGTATTGTGGGGCAAAATGAACTTGTTTGTGATTTATTAATTCTTTGGTATTGTAGCATTCTTGAGCAATGTCCATCATTACATCATAATCTTCGTGGTCTTTTGAAAAATTCCTAAAAGATTTGTATTCCCAAGATTCCGGTAATGCTCGATTATTATATAAACAAAGCATTCCGCCATCGGCTCCGGAAATCTCCATTATTCTATCAAGTGAGGTTTCCAGAAGAATATCAAAGTTATTTATTGCATTCAATTCTTTAGTTGTTTCGTAAAATTTCGTTAATAACGTTCCTTGATTTTGGTTATTTGCCAATTCTGTTTGATGCTCTTTTGTAATTTTTTGAGTTAATAAATCATTTTTTTCTAATAGAGTGACCGAACCAAATTTCCGGATTATATTTTCGTTATTTTCCAAAATTGTAAGAGCTTCTTCCCATTCATTTTCATTATTGAGAAGATCAGCTAAGAGATAATTTGCCTTTGCCAATTCAAAGTTATTGTTTATTTCCAAAAAAATTGTTATTGCATTTTTAAGATGTTTTTTAGCTTCAGCAGGATTTTTAATCTCTAATTCCGATTTTAAAATATAAGCTTTACCTGTTTTTTCGCGATCGCTGATTTCTTTAGAAAATTGGATAGATTTATCGATGTAATATAAAGCACTTTCGTAATTCCGCGTTTTTAAAAAGTAATTTGCAATATTTAAACAACCTTCAGACATTTTATCTTTAGCAGGTAAAGATTTAAAGTAGTCATAGCTTTCAATCAAATATGGATATGCTTCGGAAAATTTATGTAATTGGGTGAGGACTTTACCAATATTTCCTTTAACCTCAGCTTTGAGATAATCATCATTAACTTTATCAATGATTTCCAATCCGTGAAAATACAAATCATAAGCAACTTGATCTTCGCCTTTTGTGGAATAGAATTCACCCAAATTATTATAAGAATGCAAAAGACCTTCAAAGAAATCATTTTCTTTAGATTTTTTGATTGCCTGTTCAAAATATTCGATTGATTTATTCCAATCACCCCATTTAAGATAGAGCGACCCAAGATTATTTAATGCTGCAACAATATTTTTGAAAAGGTTAAAGCTAATTGCCACTTGCAAAGAATTTTGGAAAGATTCTAATGCTTCGTCGTAAAATCCATTATCCATATAAGTTACGCCAATGTTCAAATAAATATTCGGGACATTATTTCTGTCGCCGAGCATTTTCTGGATTCTCAAAGCATCATTGAAATATTTTAGTGATTCGTTAAAATCTCCATGTTCTTCAACCAAATATCCGATGTTGTTATAACAAACCGAGATTCCATTTAAATTATATCTTTTCTTTTCAAAATCTAAAGATTGCAGATATAATTTACTTGCTTTTTCCCATTCCCCTTTAAACAAAGCAATAACTCCAATATTATTTGAGATAGCTGCCATTCCGGCATAATTTTCAATTTTACGATAATATTTAGCAGCATCATTAAATTCTAATTCCGCTTTGTTCCACTGATTCATTTGATAATAAACTTTTGCAATTGATTTTTTGATTGTCGCCAGAATATAATTCTTTTTATAATTATCCTTAATTTCGAAAGAAGTTTCAAAAAGCGAATCTAAAATAGCCAACGATTGCTCAAAGTCTTCTTGATAAGATAATATATCAGACTTCAAAATAAGAATTTTTGCTCTCCAATATGCATCAATATCTTTCTGGATGAATTTTTTAATGATTTCTAAAGCAAAAGCTGCCGAATTCAAATTATATAAAGTTTCAGCTAAATAATAAACAATTTTGTCCGCTTGGAATTGATTTTGTTTTGCTATTTTGAGTGCGGTTCTAAAATCTTCCGCCGCTGCTTCCAAATCATTATTTTTCTGTTTTATTTTACCGAGTTCGATATAAAAGTTACATTTTAATTTAATATCGAGAGTTTTTGAAATTTGGAAGTCAATTATTTTTGTAACAATATCAAAGTTTCTTAGAGAGTAAAAATAATTTTTTTGTGCTAAGAAAAGTTTTTCATCATATTCATTTACCAATAAGCGGAAGAAGATAATTTTTTCCGGTAAATTAGGGAATATTTCTTTGATGATTTTATGAACATAAACTCGTTGGTCTATTTTTTTCAATGTTAAAAAATACTTAGTTATGAATGTGCTATAATGCGAAATATATCTATCATTGGTTTTCACAATAATTTCTTCATCAATAAGGATTTTTTTTATTTTTCTGAAATCACCTTCGAAAACTTTTTTCAGATTTTCATCGGTTGACGATTTATCTAAAAGGTGGATGTAAAGAAGAAGGTCAAAAGCATCGCTTCCATAAGCTAAGATTCTATTTTTAAAAAAAGTATATAAGTTTTTGTTTTTTCCAAGATATGAGAGTAAATTTACTTTTTCACTATTGTCTTGAAATTTGTTACTTAGAAGAAGAATAAGTATCTGAATGTTTCCATCGGAAATATTATAAAGTAATTCACTATTGAATTTATTGTTCGTTTGTAAAAATGATTTTGAATGGGAGAGTAGTTGCTGAATATCATGAATAGAAAAGTTATCTAATTGTATTTTATAGGAAAAAGTAGTCATGGATTCAGTTGTAAAAAGTACAAATTTTATGGCATTCTTTGGATTATATTGAATATAGAATTCGATAAAAGATCGAGTGTAGTCATCGAGTAAATCGGCATTATCAATAAATATGGTTCGATCAATAAAATATTCTTTTTGGGAGAGTTTTTCAGTTAGAAAATAAAATATATCAAATTTGTTTGTTGGTTCATATTTTACTGATTCCTCAATTAAATGATGGAATTCTTCTGTAATATCGATATCTTCTTTTGTAATTATATTTAAAATATTTATTATTTGATTGAAGCAAAAACGTTCAGGGATATATGAAACGGCTCCCGGCAAATTTTTGTTCTTTTCTAATAATTCGGAATATATCAGAGATTTACCGCTTCCGCTTTTGCCGATTACTTCAACGATTATATTTTTATCTTTTTTCAATATTTTATCAATAGAAGAAAATAATTTATATTTTACCTCTAATTGTGATAGAATTATTTTATTTACTGAAGTATCCATTTTTTCTCCAAACTTTTTTTTTAAAACCTAAAAAGTATACTTTCTTGTCAACAAAGTTTTTTTATGTAAAAAAAGATTACAATGTTTTGATTGGAGGAAAGGCAATTTATCCTAATTTTAGGTTATAATATTTGTTGGAACCTAAGTAATTTTCATAAAAAAAACAAACCGGAAATTACCAATTTTTATTTTAACAACAAGAATTTCTTAACAAATGATTTTTTGTTTTGAGTAATTTTCAAAAAATAAACGCCGGAACTTATTTTTTGTCCACGGTTACTTTTACAGTTCCAAGAAAAAATATTGGCTTCTTTCTGAATTATAATTCTTTCTTTTCTAATCATTTTCATCATAAAAATTATTATCATTATTTCCGGCATCTATACAAGGCGAGTTCTCTTGCAACAAATAAAGGTAATTTGCGAGAGTAGAACAATCTGCCAGATTGTTTATTAGATTCCTCAACCTGTTAAATTCTTTTTTGAAAGTAGAAACGCCTAAATTGAGCGTCTTTACTATTTTTAGAAATTTTTGGGAAAGGACAGATTTAAAACAAAAATCTTGACTATAAAAAGTAAGAAAATTTATTTAAGATAATTGGAGGAATTATAAAAATGATAAAAGAAAACTATGCCATTGTTGCTATCTTGCCAAATAAGAGGAATAACAATAAGCAATGATACACATAAGTTCTGCACAATTACGGCATAATTGTTATTGATAAATGTAACAATAATGTAGAGACGGCCAATTTGGGCGTCTCTACAACC
Organism: Candidatus Cloacimonadota bacterium; assembly: GCA_027064005.1. Classification (GTDB taxonomy): domain Bacteria; phylum Cloacimonadota; class Cloacimonadia; order Cloacimonadales; family JAMOQM01; genus JAMOQM01. The sequence goes on from JAMOQM010000054.1 coordinate 8,696, forward strand.
AATTTGGGCGTTTTAACAAACATTAAAATCAAATCAAAAATTGGTGGAAAAAATCCAAAATGCAAAAATACCACAACAAATATCGCATAAAATCTACCAGATTGCAAAATTGGGATTACGGTTGGAATGGTGCCTATTTTATAACCATTTGCACCCACAACCGTGAACATTATTTTGGTGAAATTGTTGATGGTAAAATGAAATTGTCAAAAATTGGAATAATTGCGAATGTATTATGGTTTGAAATCAAAAATCATGCAAAAAACATTAATTTGGGGGAAATGGTGTTAATGCCCAATCATATTCATGGAATATTAATATTGAATGATAACAATGATGATGCATCCGCATCCGTAGAGACAGGGCATGCCCTGTCTCTACAACAAACGTCACAAACCATTGGGCAACAACGATTTCAAAATATCGGTAAAAATTCCATTTCATCCATTGTTGGGTCATATAAATCTGCCGTAACAAAACATTCCCATCGATTGGGGTTTGATTTTGCATGGCAACCACGATTTTATGACCATATTATTCGTAATGAAAAATCTTTTCAAAAAATATCTGAATATATTATAAATAATCCATTAAATTGGGAAAAAGATAAATTATATGCTCAATTATATTAAAGATCAACGGAACAAATTATGCAAAAATACCGCAACAAATATCGCATAAAATCTACCAGATTGCAAAATTGGGATTACGGTTGGAATGGTGCCTATTTTATAACCATTTGCACCCACAACCGTGAACATTATTTTGGTGAAATTGTTGATGGTAAAATGAAATTGTCAAAAATTGGAATAATTGCGAATGTATTATGGTTTGAAATCAAAAATCATGCAAAAAACATTAATTTGGGGGAAATGGTGTTAATGCCCAATCATATTCATGGAATATTAATATTGAATGATAACAATGATGATGCATCCGCATCCGTAGAGACAGGGCATGCCCTGTCTCTACAACAAACGTCACAAACCATTGGGCAACAACGATTTCAAAATATCGGTAAAAATTCCATTTCATCCATTGTTGGGTCATATAAATCTGCCGTAACAAAACATTCCCATCGATTGGGGTTTGATTTTGCATGGCAACCACGATTTTATGACCATATTATTCGTAATGAAAAATCTTTTCAAAAAATATCAGAATACATTATAAATAATCCATTAAATTGGGGAAAAGATAAATTATATGCTCAATTATATTAAAGATCAACGGAATAGAATATGAAGAAAAAAGAAATAGCTAACAATCCTGAATTATTCACAGAAGTTCGTTCACTTATTGAAAAAAGCAGACAGAAAGTTGCAGTTACAGTCAATACCGAAATATCCATGCTTTACTGGCATGTAGGAAAACGAATTAATAGAGAAATATTACAAGATAAACGAGGTGAATACGGCAAACAGATTGTTGCATCATTATCACAATATTTAACTCACGCATACGGAAGAGGTTGGAGCAAAAGGCAATTGCATTATTGTATAAAATTTGCTGAGGTTTTTACTAAGGAAAAATTTGTGCACACACTGTGTTCACAATTAAGCTGGTCACATATTAGACAAATTATTGCTATTGACGATCAGTTGCAGAGAGATTTTTATATTGAAATGTGTAGAATAGAAAAATGGTCTGTACGTACTTTACAAAACCGCATCAATTCTATGCTGTTTGAACGAACAGCTATTTCTAAAAAACCTGATGAAACTATAAAACAAGAATTGGCTTTGCTTAGGGATGAAGAAAAATTTAATCCGGATTTGGTTTTTCGTGATCCATATTTTTTAGATTTTTTAGGTTTATCAGATAAATTTTCCGAGAAAGATTTAGAGTCGGCGATTTTGGTTGAATTACAAAAATTTATAATCGAATTCGGGACAGATTTTGCCTTTTTGGCAAGACAAAAACGAATTACGATTGATTATGATGATTATTATATTGATTTACTTTTTTATCATCGTCGCCTCAAAAGTTTAGTTGTAATTTGATTTGAAGTTGGGAAAATTTAAAGCTGAATATAAAGGTCAAATGGAGCTTTATTTGCGTTGGTTAGAAAAATATGAGATGATAAAAGGGGAGAATAAACCAATCGGACTGATTTTATGTGCTTCAAAAAATGAAGAACATGTAGAACTTTTGCAATTGGAAAAATCAAATATTAAAGTTGCTGAATATTTAACGCAGTTACCGGATTTCAAAGAGCTTGAAAACAAACTTCATCAATCAATACAAAGAGCAAAACAACGATTATTAATAGAAGAAGGTAAAAATGAGTAAAAAAGAATTTTTTCCAAAACGCCTGGAAGCAAAGCCGATAATTTATGCTTATAAATTACCAAATGATACATCTCGTAAGAAGCAGTTAAAAATTGGTTACACAACTCGTTTTGCACATGAACGCATTGAAGAACAAATTGGAGCAACAAGAGCGAAATATGAGATTGTTCTTATTGAATCGGCAATTCGTAGTGATGGCAGTTCTTTTACCGACCATGATATACATAAATATTTACGAAAAAAAGGAATAATAAATACAGACGGTGAATGGTTTAAATGTAAAGTTAGTGATGTCAAGGCTGCAATAATTGCAGTCCAAAATAATAAACGTAACGAAGAAAATCGTAGCCTAAATTTCAAGATGCGACCTGAACAAGAGGAAGCGGTAAATAAAACGATTCAATATTTTGAGAGTTTTAAAAAAGAACCTGAAAACAGAGATAAAACTCCTCGCTTTCTTTGGAATGCTAAAATGCGTTTTGGTAAAACTTTTGCCTCATATCAATTGGCAAAGAAAATGGGATGGAAAAAAATATTGGTACTAACTTTTAAGCCTGCCGTTCAAAGTGCCTGGGAAGAAGATTTAATGAATCATATAGATTTTGAAGGTTGGCAATTTATCTCGCGGAATAATTTGTCTTATGATGAAGCAGATAAAACAAAACCTTTTGTATGCTTTGGTTCGTTTCAGGATTTTCTCGGCAGAAATACTTCAACAGGTGGTATAAAAACAAAAAATGAGTGGGTACATACGATTAATTGGGATTGCGTGATTTTTGATGAATACCATTACGGAGCATGGCGAGAAAATGCAAAAGACCTTTTTGCAGATGAAGAAAAGGAGAAGCTTCTTGAGACCGGAAATATCAAAGAGTTTGATGAAGATATTCTGCCAATTACCACAGATGCCTTTTTGTATCTTTCAGGTACACCGTTTAGGGCAATAAATTCGGGCGAATTTATAGAAGAGCAAATATTCAACTGGACATATTCAGATGAACAAAGAGCAAAAGAAGAGTGGTCTCTCGATCCCGCTCGAGAACCGAAAAATAATCCTTATGCTTCTTTACCGAGAATGGTTATGTTAACTTATCAAATGCCGGATGCGATTAGAGAAATTGCAATTGGAGGAGAGTTTAATGAATTTGACCTAAATGTTTTCTTTGCAGCCGAAGGAAAAGGGGAAAATGCAAAATTCAAATTAGAAAGTGATGTGCAAAAGTGGTTAGATTTAATTCGTGGCAGTTATAGAGAAACAACCATTGATAATTTAAAAACGGGTGCTAAAAAACCACCAATGCCATTTTCAGATGCTCGTTTAAAAAATATTTTAACCCATACTTTTTGGTTTTTACCAAGTGTTGCGTCAGCTTATGCTATGCGTAATTTGATGCAGAAACGGAGTAATACTTTTTGGCATGATTATAAAATTGTAGTTGCAGCGGGAACACAAGCCGGAATTGGTGTTGATGCTTTACCTCCGGTTTATGAAGCAATGGATAATCCTTTAGAAACAAAAACCATTACTCTTTCTTGCGGTAAATTAACAACAGGTGTTACCGTAAAACCTTGGACAGGCATTCTTATGCTTCGTAACTCTTCAAGTCCTGAAACATATTTTCAAGCGGCTTTTAGGATTCAATCGCCTTGGACAATAAACAATCCCGACGGTACATCAGAAATAATAAAAGAAGAATGTTATGTATTTGATTTTGCACCGAACCGAGCTTTAAGTCAAGTAGCTGATTATGCTTGTCGTCTAAATATCAATGAATCTAACCCTGAAAAGAATGTTGCTGAATTTATACATTTCTTACCCGTACTTGCTTATGACGGAAGCTCAATGCATCAAGTTGATGCAACCGGTGTTTTAGACATTGCAATGAGTGGGACAACCGCAACCTTACTTGCAAAGTGTTGGGAAAATGTATCACTTGTAAATGTTGATAATCCAACACTTGCTCGTTTAATGAATAATGAAAAAGCCTTAACCGCTTTAATGAGTATTGAAGGTTTCAGAAATCTGAATCAAGATATTGTCACAATCATTAATAAATCGGAAGCTGTAAAAAAAGCTAAGAAAGAAGCAAATGACGAAAAAATTTCAAAAAAGAAAAAGAAAGAATTAACAGATGAAGAAAAAGAATATAAAAGTTTACGAAAGAAGATCCGGGAGAAACTTATAAAATTCTCAACAAGAATACCGGTATTTATGTATTTAACAGATTATAGGGAAAGAAGTTTGAAAGATGTAATTACTCAACTTGAACCTGGTTTATTTAAGAAAGTAACTGCATTAGATGTTAAAGATTTTGAATTGTTGGTTAGTTTAGGTGTTTTTAATAGCTCTTTAATGAATGATGCTGTTTATAAATTCAAACGATATGAAGATGCAAGTCTTGAATATATTGGAATTAATAAACATGTAGGTGAAGATATTGGTCTTTATGATACGGTATTAGGTTCGGATGATTATGCTGAAGTCGTAGAAATATAAATATAAATAAAGTATGAATTACAACAAAGCATATAAATTATAGCGAAGTTAGCTGTAAATCAAAAATTACGTTTCCAAATAAAAATTTCATATAACTTAAAAAAACATTTTTGAAGTTCGACTTGCCTTATCAACCAAACGGTTGAAAAATGAAATATAGTTAATTAAAATGTGTTTTCTAATAAAACTGATTTCCGAAAGAAAACCCGTAACACACATTTCCACGTCCAAAAAGACGGACATGATAGCTGCCACCTGTTACTCCTGTTTCCAAGTTTATATACTTTTGGAATTCATCTTGAGGTTGAGCTGAATCGTACAT